>JBBQCO010000016.1:0-40118 GCA_038318785.1 Desulfobulbales bacterium
TGATGAGCCGAGCATTGGTCTGCATCAGCGCGACAATAACAAGCTGATTAAGACGCTGATCAACCTGCGCGATCTGGGCAACACGGTGATTGTGGTTGAGCACGATTCGGACACCATCGCCAATGCCGATCATGTCCTCGATATCGGACCGGGCGCAGGTGTCCATGGCGGTGAGATCCTCTATTCCGGCCCGGTCCCCGGCCTACTCGATTGCGAGGCCTCGCTGACCGGAGGCTATCTTTCCGGCCGCCTCAAGATTGAAGTGCCGGAACAGCGCCGTCCCATCCGCCCGGGAGCGGGCCATGGCCTTGAGGTGCGGGGCGCCTGCGTCAACAATCTGCAACAGCTTTCGGTCCGTTTTCCCCTGGGGGCGATGACCTGCGTCACCGGGGTTTCCGGGTCGGGCAAGAGTTCCCTGGTTATCGAGACCCTGTTCCGCGAGGCTGAGCGTTATTTCATCGACCCCAAAGGGTACGGGAAAGGCCCGCAGCTCCTTGCCGGTCTGGACAACCTGGACAAGGTGATCGACATCGACCAGAGCCCGATCGGCCGCACTCCCCGCTCCAACCCCGCCACCTACACCGGAGTGATGACGCCGATCCGGGAACTGCTGGCCCGTCTGCCCGAATCACGAGCGCGCGGTTATCAGCCCGGCCGGTTCAGTTTTAATATCAAGGGCGGGCGCTGCGAGACCTGCGAGGGCGACGGTGTCATCCGCATTGCCATGCATTTCCTCCCCGATATCTATGTGACCTGCGAGCGCTGCCTGGGCAAACGCTACAATCAGGAAACCCTGGATATCCGCTACAAGGGGAAAAATATTGCCGAAATCCTGCAGATGACCGTGGAGAAGGCCCTGGAATTTTTCCAGAACGTGCCGCCGATCCAGAACCGGCTGCAGACCATTGTCGATGTCGGCCTGGGCTATCTCTCCCTTGGCCAGTCCTCGGTAACCCTGTCCGGCGGCGAGGCCCAGCGGGTCAAGCTGGCCAAGGAGCTGAGCCGGCGTTCCACCGGCAAGACCCTCTACATTCTCGACGAGCCGACTACCGGCCTCCATCCGGCCGATATCCAGCATCTGCTGCGGGTGTTGGGGCGGTTGGTTGATGGCGGCAATACGGTAGTGGTGATCGAGCATAATCTCGACGTGATCAAGACCGCCGATTATGTGATCGATATCGGTCCCGAGGGCGGCAGCGGCGGCGGCAAAGTGATCGCCACCGGCACGCCGGAAGAAATTGCCCTCCAGCCCGGGTCCTATACCGGCATGTTTTTGAAGCAGTTTCTGAATGGCGATTGAACGGTTTTTTGATTGTGTTTTCAGACCGTCGCCTGTTACCATGCAGCCGACGAACAATCTGCCGGCGGCCTGGTAAAGGAAGCCGGTTTTTATTGACTTAGACCACAAGGATACCCCATGGCAGACCAGGCCCCCGAACAGCAGGAAATCCCGATTTTCCGCATGCAGAAGATGTACATCAAGGATTTTTCCTTTGAGAGTCCTAATGCCCCCAAAGTTTTTCTAGCGAGAAATCAGGACCCCAAAGTGGATTTCAATCTGCAGTTGAAGAACCAGAAGCTCGACGACGACCACAGCGAGGTTTCCATCGCCATCACCGCCAAGGTATTGGATAAAAATAACGAGGATTCGGTGATGTTCATCGTCGAAATCGAGCATGCCTCGGTTTTCCTGATGAAAAACATCCCCGAGGAGCACCATGAGCGCGTTCTGGCCGTCGACTGCCCGCTGATGCTCTTTCCCTTCACGCGCCAGATCGTTTGCCAGGCCGCTGTGGACGGTGGCTTCATGCCCTTTTTGATGGAGCCGATCAACGTTATCGCCCTCTACGAGAACTCCCAGCGCAAAGACAAAGACTCCTGAGAGAGGAAGCGTTCAGTGCAGTGAAACAAAAAGGGCAACGGTATTCCGTTGCCCTTTTTGTTTATGCAGTGGTGGAAGCAGACCAAGTCCAGTGAACGCTTGCCCCGGCAGGAAGTTGGTTTGGAGCAAGAACCATATCCGGGGACGATGTGCGCCCTTGCCGCTCAAGAAAACGAGAAAATCGGGACAGAACTATTTTCTGATTTAAAAATTGAGCTGTTCTGCGGTGATTCCTAGTGCTTGTGCGATTTTCTTGATGGTTGCAAGCCGTGGGCGTTCGACGGTTTCCATCTGGGCATAGGCCGCTTGGGTAATTCCAGCACGGACGGCAACCTCCGCTTGCGTTAAGCCGAGATGCTCGCGCCAGGAGCGCATAGAAGTCCACTCGCTGTCAAAAACAAGATTGACCACCTCGTTTGGCACCAGGGAGTATTCCTTGTCGCGGATTGCCAACCATTCGGCATAGGGCACTACCGCAAAAGCCGGCGTGCCGTCCTGCCCGTGGATGATTTGGATTTCAGTATGTGCGTTCATCGCGTTTTTTCACCTCTTGTATCTCTACAATCCGTATTTTTCCGTCAAAGTCGAACAGTACCCGGTACGCCCCCACCCGCAGCCGATATCCATACTTGTGGTTGGCAAGAGACTTGACGCCTGGGCAGTCAGGCATGGTTGCCAAGCTGTTGACGGCCGAACGAATTGCCACATTGTTTTGGCGATCGAGCTTGCGGAGCTGGCGAAGCGCTTTGGCATGCCATTTGATACTGTTCATAAACAAAAGATATAAGTCAATATAAGTATTGTCAATGAAAATATCGGGTGAAAATGAAATCGGTAAACCTGTGTTTTTTGGGGAAGAATCCGGTGTATCCGCTACACCTTCCTGAAAATCAAACAGGCATTGGTGCCGCCGAAGCCATAACTGTTGCTCATTACCGTCGTCAATGCGGCGTCGCGGTTGGTTTCGACGATGCCCATACCCACCGCATCCGGGTCCATTTCCTCGATGTTGGCTGAGCCGGCGATGAAATTGTTGGCCAGCATCAGCAGGCAATAGATGGATTCATGCACCCCGGCCGCTCCCAGGGAATGGCCGGACAGGGACTTGGTCGAGCTGATCGGCGGATTATGCTCACCGAAGACCTCTCGGATAGCCCGCAGTTCCACCAGATCGCCAACGGGGGTCGAGGTGCCGTGGGCGTTGATGTAGTCGATGGGGCCTGATGCCGTTTCCAGGGCCAGGCGGATGCAGCGCACCGCTCCTTCACCCGAAGGGGTAACCATCTCGGAGCCGTCGGCGGTAGCCCCGTAGCCGATCACTTCCCCATATATTTTCGCGCTCCGTTTCCTGGCCCGCTCAAATTCCTCCAGCACCACAATCCCGCCGCCGTTGGCAACGACAAAACCGTCCCGATTGCGGTCATAGGGGCGCGAGGCCCGCTCGGGGGTCTCGTTGAAGCGGGTGGACAGGGCGCCCATGGCGTCGAACATGGCAGTCTGGCTCCAGTGCTCCTCGTCGGAACCGCCGGCAAAAACTATGTCTTGTTTCCCCATCTGGATCTGTTCCACGGCCGCGCCGATGCAGTGCGAACCGGTGGCACAGGCCGAGGAGATCGAATAGCAGAGTCCCTTGATGTGGAAGGCGCTGGTCAGGCAGGCGGACACCGTGCTGCTCATGGTGCGCGGCACCATGAAGGGGCTGAGGCGCTTCAGGCCCTTCTCCCGCATGATGTCGGCCGCTGCCACCACGTTTTCCGCTGAAGTGCCGCCGGAGCCGATGATCAGGCCGGTTCGTGGGTGGGAGACCTCTTCCTCGCTCAGCCCAGCATCGATAATCGCCTGGTGCATGGCAATCGAGGCGTAGGCGGCGGCATGACCCATGAAGCGCAGATTCTTTTTGTCGATCTGCTCCTTGATATCCACCTGAGTGAAGCCGCCGACCTGGGAGCGCAGCCCGATTTCACGGTAGGGCGCATGGAAGCGAATACCCGACCGGCTCTCACGCAAGGAGGCCAGAACTTCGATCGTGGTGTCGCCCAGAGGTGAGACAATGCCCATGCCCGTGATCACAACTCGTCGCATTCGATTCTCCGCGTTTAGACTTCTCTATGGATGGCCAGGGGGCCGCAACTCTGGCAGACCGGCATGACTTCGACGGTGCAGATGTTGACGTGCGGCGGCACGCTGGTCACCCAATGGACGATCTCGGCGATATCGGTGGGGGTCAGCGGCTCGGTCCCCCGGTAAACCGCATCGGCCTTGTCCTTATCACCGTGGAACCGAACGATGGAAAACTCGCTCTCCGACAAACCGGGTTCGATATTGGTCACCCGGATCTTGGTATGGATCAGGTCGGTGAGCAGATTGCGGGAGAACTGTTTGACAAAGGCCTTGGTCGCCCCGTAGACGTTGCCGCCCGGATAGGGATAGGTGCCGGCGATCGAACCCATGTTGATGATATGTCCCTGGTTGCGGGCCACCATGGCGGGCAGCAGGCAGCGGGTCAGATAGCACAGTCCCTTGATGTTGGTGTCGATCATGGTCTCCCAGTCCTGCAAATCGGCCCGGTGGGCACCTTGCAGGCCAAGCGCCAGGCCGGCGTTGTTGACCAGGACGTCAATGTCCCGAAATTCGGCGGGCACATCGCGAACCATGGCCTGCACCGCAGCGAGATCACGGACGTCGAGTTCCACCGCATGGACGGGCACATCGCGCCATTGTTCAGTCAGTTCCCTAAGTCGATCCGCCCGCCGGCCGGTGACGATCAGTCGCCAGCCCTCTTGGGCAAAACGTTCGGCACAGGCCTTGCCGAAACCCGAGGTGGCGCCGGTAATACAAATGGTTTTCTGCATAATTTTCTCCTCCTCCATTATGCCTAGGGAAACAGGTTTGCCTCTAAAAAACAACAATTTTCCAGAAATGTCTGGAATCCCTCATGGTTGTGCTTATAGTTGGAGCCATCCGTTACCTCGGGAGCATACACCCCTATTCTGAACCCTTGACTCAAAAAGGAGACTACCATGTTGAAGAAGAAGATGGTCAAAGCACTGAACGACCAGGTCAATGCCGAAATGTTTTCATCCTACCTTTACCTGTCAATGGAAGCCTATTTCCAGTCGATCAGCCTCGGCGGTTTCGCTGCCTGGATGCGGGCCCAGGTGCAGGAGGAAATGATGCATGGCATGAAATTCTACAATTTCATCCAGGAGCGCGGCGGCAAAGTCACCCTCGAGGCCATTGCCAAACCTGAATTTTCTTGGGCCTCGCCCCTGGTCGCCTTTGAGGCTATCCAGAAGCACGAGGAGCATGTAACCAACCTGATCAACAACCTGGTCGATCTGGCTATCAGCGAGAAAGATCATGCCACCAACAACTTTCTCCAGTGGTTCGTTTCCGAGCAGGTTGAAGAAGAGGCCAGCGTGGGCGCCGTCGTCGATAAACTCAAGATGATTCAGGATAACCCCTCTGGTCTGTTTATGGTGGACGCGGAATTGGGCAAACGCGTCTTTACCATGCCGGTGACTGCCGCCTAATCGAAACGGGAAGCGCCGTTTGGGCTGTCGGAAAAATAAGCACAAGGTTCTGGAGCTGTTGAACGGCCGGGACCTTGCTTTTGTCCTGGACGAATTGCGGCAGTTTGCCGCTAAGGATGCGGTCAATGCCCTGTTTTCGGCGATCTGCCGGGAGGATCCGCATGTCCGCTGGTTTGCAATCAGTTGCATGGGCGAGGCAGTGGCTCGGTTGGCCGAAGTAGAGATGGAGGAGGCGCGGATTGTCATGCGCCGTTTTCTCTGGAGCCTCAATGACGAATCCGGCGGCATTGGCTGGGGAGTGCCCGAGTCCATGGCCGAGGTTATGTGCCGCCATGCCGGGTTGGCCGAAGAGTATATCCACATGCTGATTTCCTACTTGCGTGAAGATGGCGAGGAAATCTACCAGGACGGTAACTACATTGAGCATCCCCTGTTGCAGCGCGGATTGCTCTGGGGCGCGGCCCGGTTGAGCGACTGCCGGTCGGCTCTGTTGCTCGCCAAGGGCGCGGCGGCCGACATTCCACCCTATCTTGCATCCGAAGATGCGACCACCCGCGGGCTGGCTGCTCTGGCCGTGGGTAATCTGCGCCTGAAGGTCGCCGAACCGGTGCTGCTGCGGTTGACCGGTGACCCGGCAGGATTAACTCTGTACCGCGAAGGCGTTCTTGCCGAAACCACCGTTGGAGCTCTGGCGCAATCGGCCCTGGAGGCGATGAATCTATGATCGAACCACTCCTCTATCCCGCTGCCGCCTGCGTCCAGTTTCCCATTGCCCTGGGCGAGGTGGAGGGCAATGTCGATCAGGTAGGGCAGCTGATCGACCACTACCATCCGGCTCCGGATACCCTGCTGCTCCTGCCCGAGATGTGGGCTACCGGCTTTGACTACGAACGAACTGTCGAACTGGGGCGACGGACCCCGGAGATCCTTGCCGCCATGCAGCGGATCGCGGCCCGGTATCAGGTCTTTCTTGCCGGTACGCTTACCGATATGAACGAGGACGGCTCTCTGCCATACAACCGGCTTTTTTTGGTCGGTCCACAAGGGGTGCTCGGCGGTCTGCCGAAACAGCATCTCTTTGCCTTCTGGCAGGAAGATTCTTTTTATCAAGGTGGACAGGCGGAGCCGCTCATCCGGACACCGCACGGTCCCGTGGGCGGCCTGGTCTGCTACGATCTCCGTTTTCCCGAGGCAGCGCGGCGGCAGGTTTTTGCCGGCAGCCGTCTGCTGGCGGTTTCCGCCCAGTGGCCGCTGGCCCGGCTTGATCACTGGCAAATCCTGGTGCGGGCGCGGGCTATTGAAAATCAGGTCTACGTGGTAGCGGCCAACGGGTGTGGCCTCACCGGCAAGATGGCAATGGCCGGCCATTCGATGATCGTCGGTCCGGACGGCTCGGTGTTGCGTCAGGCCGGGACAGAGCCCACGGTGATCGGCTGTCCGCTCGACAACAGCCTGGTCGACGAGCAGCGCCGCCGGTTTTATCCGGCTGGAGATCGACCCTGGTTGCAAGCCGACCGGCAGAAAATCCGCAGCCTGGATGAACTCCTGCCCGAATTGGCCCTGATCCGGCAACAGGGGAGCCGCATCGCCTTCACCAACGGTTGCTTCGACATCCTCCATGCCGGCCATGTCAGTTACCTGGAAGAGGCCCGCCGCACCGCCGATTGCCTGGTGGTGGGGTTGAATACCGATGCCTCGGTGCGGTTGCTCAAAGGACCGGGCCGACCCATGAACAGTGAGGTTGACCGGGCCCGGGTCCTGGCTGCCCTGGGTTGTGTCGATTTTGTGGTGCTGTTTGCAGAGGAAACACCGATCGGGCTGATTACTGCCGTCCAGCCGGACGTGTTGGTCAAAGGGGCGGATTACGAAGAGGAGCAGATCGTCGGCGCGACCGAGGTCAAAGCCGCCGGTGGTCGGGTGGCGCGCATCGCTTTTGAGCATGACTGTTCAACCACCGGCCTGATTGAAACCATCAGAGCCGCACAGACTTCCCCATTACAGAACCAATCTTCACCAGCAACTGAGGAACTATCATGACAACCCTGCATATTCAAGGCATGAAATGTCAACACTGTGCCGCAACGGCGAAAAAAGTCCTGGAGGAACTGGGCGCAACCGAAGTGACCATCGATCTGGGGAAGAACGAGGTCCGATTTGAGGGTTCACCGGATAGGGAAGCGGTGCGGCGGGCCATTGCCGCCAAAGGTTTTGCGGTTGTCGATGAGTAGACGATGTTCTGCCCCGGATGGGCCGGTCTGTCGAGCAGACCTGAGAAAACTCACCCCCGCCTCCCCAAAGTATCAATGGACAGAGGTGCAGATCTCCTCGTCTTTGCCGAGAAAATGCAGAGCCGCCTCCCGGTTGGTGAAGTAGCGCATCGTGATACCTTCGAATTCTTCCGCCTTGTCCAGATACATCCACTGTTCGGCATTATCCATGCTGAACAGTACCGTTATCCGCAGTTCCTTCTGCAGGACGATGGCCTTGAACAGCTGCAGCAGGGAGTGGAGACGGAAAAGTGAGGTTGAGTGGTCAAAGCTGGCCTGGCGGAGATCCAGGGCCACTTCCCGGTAGTTGCTGCCGTAGGCCTCAACGATGGCGTGCTGGATAATGCCGCAGGCGTTCTCCGCGCCGATCCGGCCCGCCACCCGGATTTCAAGCCGCTGGCGAACGGTGTCAATGTGATTGGTGATGTTCATGTGCAATCCCTCCCTCCCAGGATGATTACTCGTTTTTAGAGCATCAGGTTTCCTTGTCGTTGCCCTTCTCTCTTCGCCTCAACTCTACAGCAGCCTTCCAAGAGGGTACAGTAAGGTTTCGGTAAACTTTCCGAGAGGATGCCTGTGCCGTGTGTCCGCGATCAGGGCATGCACCCTGTCGCCACGCCCATGCCGCCCATTAGGATTCGATGGGTTCAGTACATCTTGTTGACCATCGATTGTGGCGGTGTTATCGTGGCAATATCGCGAATTTGGCGGTTCCGGTGCACTTCCTGGGCCGCTTTTCTTTTGTGGAGAGGTGGGGATGAAGATCAAAGTTATTTTGTTGAGTGTGGCGGGTATTGTGGTGGTGGTCGGCCTGTTGGCAGGGACCAAGGCCCTGCAGATCGGCACCTTGATCAAGCATGGCAAAGCGGCTAAGATTCCGCCGGAGGTGGTGACCTCGATCCAGGCGCAACCGCAGACCTGGGAATCGTTGATTACGGCCGTCGGTTCCTTGGAGGCGGTCCAGGGTGTGACGATCACCGCCGAGCTGACCGGCAAGGTGATTGCCATCCCCTTTGAGCCGGGCACGCAGGTTAAAGCGGGCGACCTCCTGGTGCAACAGGATGTTGCCTTCGAAACCGCCCAGTTGCGCTCCGCCGAGGCTGGGGCCGCCCTGGCGAAAATCACCCTGGAGCGTTCGAAAAAGATGCTCGAGACCAAGGTGGTCGCCGAATCCAACTATGATAATGCCGATGCCCAACTGAAGCAGGCCCAAGCCCAGGCCGACACCATCCGGGCGACCATCGCCAAAAAGACCATCCGCGCGCCCTTCAGCGGCCGGCTCGGCATCCGCATGGTTAATATCGGCCAGATCATCAAGGAGGGCGAGGCCATCGTTTCGCTCCAGGCCCTGGATCCGATTTTTGTCAATTTTCTCGTCCCCCAGCAGCAGTTGCCGCAGATGGCCGTCGGCCATGCGGTGCGGCTTACCTCCGATGGTCTGCCCAAGGACCAGGTGATCAGCGGCACGATCACCGCGATCAATCCCGACGTCGATGCCTCCAGCCGCAATATCCGGGTGCAAGCCACGGTTGCCAACCAGAATGAACGGCTGCGGCCCGGCATGTTTGCCAATGTGGCAGTGGTCCTCCCTGAAAAAAGCCCGGTTCTGACCATCCCGGCCACCGCAGTGCTCTATGCCCCTTACAGCGATTCGGTGTTCATTATCGACGAGGCCAAGGCGGAGGAGGGGGGCACAGCCGGCAAAGTGGTGCGCCAGCAGTTTGTTCGCCTGGGTGAAAAACGCGGTGATTTCGTCGCCGTGACCTCCGGGCTGACCCCGGAGCAGACCGTGGTCAGCACCGGGGTGTTCAAGCTGCGCAACGGTCAGGGCGTGGTGATCGACAACGCGCTCGCGCCGGAATTCAAACTGGCGCCCCAGCCCAAGGATGGTTGATCCATGAAATTCACCGATCTTTTTGTCCAGCGGCCGGTGCTGGCGATGGTCATAAGTCTTCTGATCATCATTGCCGGGCTCCAGGCTATCGGGACGCTCAATGTTCGCCAGTATCCGCGCAGTGATAACGCCGTGGTCACGGTCACCACCGTCTACACCGGTGCCAGCGCCGAACTGGTGCGGGGCTTCATCTCCACGCCGCTGGAGCGGGCCATTGCCGCCGCCGATGGTATCGATTATCTCCAATCGCAGAGCGCCCAGGGCCGGTCGACGATCAGCGCCCGCCTGCGGCTCAACTACGATCCGATCAAGGCCCTGTCCGAGATCAGTTCCAAGGTCGATCAGGTGCGGGGCGATCTGCCGCCCGAGGCAGAAATTCCCATCATCAACGTCGAGTCGGCGGATTCCAAATTCGCCTCGGCCTATCTCAGCTTCACCTCCGATGTTCTGGCCCAGAACGAGATTACCGACTACCTGGTTCGCGTTGTTCAGCCCCGGTTGTCCGCCCTCCAAGGCGTGCAGCGGGCCGAGGTGCTGGGGGCGCGGACCTTTGCCATGCGCATCTGGCTCGATCCCGCCCGTATGGCTGCCTTCAACGTCAGCCCGGTGCAGGTGCGTCAGGCTCTGGCGGCCAACAACTTCCTCGCCGCGGTCGGCAAGACCAAGGGCTCAATGGTTCAGGTCAATCTGACCGCCAACACCGACATGCGTTCGGTGGACGATTTCAAACAGTTGGTGATCCGGGAGGACAAGGGGGCCATCGTTCGCATCGAGGATGTGGGCCAGGTGGTGCTCGGGGCCGAGGATTACGACACCGAGGTGCGATTTTCCGGACAGACGGCAGTGTTCATGGGCATCTGGCCCCTGCCCAACGCCAACTCGCTGGATGTGATCAAGCGGGTGCGGGTGGAAATGGATGCGATCAGCAAGCAGCTGCCCAACGGTTTGACCGCCCGCATCGCCTATGACGGCACTGCCTATATCGAGAACGCCATCACAGAGGTGGTCAAGACTCTGAGCGAGACGCTTCTGATCGTCATCGTTATCATTTTCCTCTTTCTTGGTTCGATGCGTGCGGCCATCATTCCGGTGGTCACCATCCCTCTGTCCTTGATCGGGGCGATGTTCCTCATGCAGGTCTTCGGCTTCACCATCAACCTGCTGACGCTCCTGGCCATTGTTCTTTCTGTGGGTCTGGTGGTCGACGACGCCATTGTCGTGGTCGAGAACGTCGAGCGCCATCTCGGCGAAGGGAAAACGCCGCTCGACGCTGCCCTGCTCAGCGGCCGCGAACTGGTCAGTCCGCTGATTTCCATGACCATCACCCTGGCCGCCGTCTACATGCCCATCGGCCTCCAGGGCGGCCTGACCGGGTCGCTCTTCCGCGAGTTCGCCTTCACCCTGGCCGGCGCGGTGACCATCTCCGGCGTGGTGGCCTTGACCCTGTCGCCGATGATGTCGTCGAAGCTGCTCAAGGCGGGTATGACCGAACATGGATTTGCCGGCAAGATCGAGCGTGACTTCAAACGGTTGCGCGGAGCCTACGGCCGTTGGCTGGGGGCCACCCTTCGACACCGGCCGGCGGTTTATCTGGTGTGGATAGTCCTGGGCCTGTTGTCCGTGCCCATGTTCCGCATGTCGGCCAGGGAACTGGCCCCGGTCGAGGACCAGGGCGTTATCTTCGGGATCGTCGATTCGGCGGCCAACTCGACCCTCGACCAGAACAGTTTGTACACCGCGGCGGTCAATAAGGCCTTTCTGAGTGTGCCTGAAACCAACTTTGTTTTTCAGTTGACCCAGCCGTCTTCGGGGTTCAGCGGCATGGTGGTCAAGCCCTGGCAGGAGCGCAAGCGGACCATCTTTGAGATCATGCCCGAGGTTGCCGGCAAACTCCACGGCATCACCGGGGTGCGCGTTCTTCCGGTCACCCCGCCTGCCCTGCCCGGCGGCGGTCAGTTTCCGGTGGAGTTCGTCATTGCCTCCACCGCCGATCTGGATCAAATCCTCGAATTTGCCAAGAAAATTCAATTGGCGGCGGCTAAGAGCCGGATGTTCGCCTTTCCCCCGTTGATCGACGTCAAGATCGATCAGCCCCAGTCGGAGATTGTCATCGATCGCGACAAGGTGGCTGATCTCGGCCTTAATCTTCAGCAGATGGGTGCCGATCTCACCACCATGATGGGCGGCAATTACGTCAACCGCTTCAATATCGCCGGCCGCAGCTACAAGGTCGTGCCCCAGATCATGCGGGTCGACCGGCTCAATCCCGATCAGTTGAACGGTATTCACGTCACCGGTCCGGACGGGCAGCTGGTGCCGCTGTCCACCGTCGCCACCCTCAAGGAAACCACGACGGCCCGCTCCCTCAACCGCTTCCAGCAGTTGAACGCGGTCACCATCAGCGCCTTCCCGATCCGACCCCTGGACGAGGCCCTCCGCTTTCTTGAGGACGAGGCGGCCAAGATACTGCCGCAAGGCTATTCGCTCGATTATACCGGCGAGTCGCGCCAGTTGCGGGTGGAGGGCAACAGCTTTGTGATTGCCTTTGGTTTGGCCATTGTCCTGATTTTTCTGGTCTTGGCGGCCCAGTTCAACAGTTTCCGCGACCCCTTTGTCATCCTGGCCGGGTCGGTGCCCCTGGCCATGTTCGGCGCCTTGATCTTCACCTTCCTCAAGATGCCCGACCCCAATGTCCCCTTCTGGACCAAGGGCTGGACCACGACGCTCAATATCTATTCTCAGGTTGGGCTGGTGACTTTGGTGGGGTTGGTGTCGAAGAATGGTATTTTGATTGTCGAGTTTGCCAACAAGCTGCAGAGGCAGGGCCTGAGTAAGCAGGCAGCGATTCTTGAGGCCTCGATGACCCGGTTGCGGCCGATTCTTATGACCACCGGCGCCACCATTGCCGGTCACTTTCCCCTCACCCTGGTGACCGGGGCTGGGGCCGCAGCGCGGAATTCGATCGGGTTGGTGCTGGTGGGGGGGATGGCGATCGGTTCGTTGTTTACGCTGTTTATTATCCCTTCGATTTATATGCTGGTGGCCAAGGACCATTCGAAGGATCGAGAAGGGAAGGAGGGTGGCGAGATTGGTTGAACCGGTAGCCCGGATGCAGCAAAGCGCAATCCGGGAAAAAGGAGTATGACACGTTCACCCCGGATTCCGTTGCACTTCATCCCGGCTACTTGCTGGAAAATCGTTTGTTAGACAGGAGTTGGAAGACATGCGTTGTTGGGGTGTAACTAAGCAACTTGGGCGTTGTCGGCGGGATGTAACCTCGAAATGGCCATTCTGCTTAGTACATCGTCGGCAAGTGGCATATATCTTACTTACTCTTGCTGGTGGTGTGCTGGCCTCGTACCTTGCTACGTTCCTGCCTGTTTGGCAAACCAATCAAAAGGGTGACCTAATTAATGCGGAAGGGAAGCCGCAAAAGGGACCTAAAGGAACGAACCTGGCCTTTGTGGCTGGCAGGCCTGCATCTCCTGTCTTTTGGCTCTACAATGAAGGCGAAGAACCCGCAGAGCGACCAAAGTATGGTTTTGTAATTTATGACCTCGACGAAGGTGAAGTGGAGCAGCCCCGTCGAATATTACAGTTACCGTTTCAGGTTTTTGATGATTACATTTTGCCAAAAAATGCTCTCGGCCCTTGGCAAATTCTTGGACTATCAAAGCGGGCGCGTGAAGTACCTTTGGGGCATCACGTCTTTGGGTACGTGACCATTCAGTGTTTCAATTGCCCTCATCTGCGCACGTATTGGCTATACTTCGTTAATGGGCAGTCGGGATGGTTTCGTGAAGAATCTGAATCGGAAGCAGCTGTTGTCGACCAGACTCTGGCCGATGTGATTTACGCGAGGGAGAAAGCTTGCGAGATGGTAGACAGGCTCATCCCCATTGGGGGTAGGGTTAAATTTGAATGAGCTTGCGAGGATGACTTGGAGAAATGGGGACAGTATATCGATCTTGCATGTCGCATCTGGTCCTCAACGCTCATCAGCCTTATTCTTACGCCCCCCACTCCAGCACCATTGCGCAATTCCCTTCCGATAGGCCGAAAAGAGGCCACCATGATTTTCTCGCTGCATTCGCCCCCCGGACAATGGTAAGCTGTTCACCTTATCTGTCCTGCTTGTACCAAAGAGTGCCCTGTCAAGCTATGGAGTAAGGAGCCCGGACAATGCTGACTAAAACGCAGCTCAACAGCAAGATTCTGAAAAGCCTGATGAACGGGCTCGTGTTGACCGTTATTCCCCTCCTGGTTGCAGTGCCGGACAGAACACTGGCGGCAGGAACGGGCGGCGATGTCGCGAAACGGCCGATGGCGATCTATGCCATTGAGTCGAAATACTACGGCATCATCGAGTCGCGACCGGATACCCTGCAAGGGGAATGGGTGATCCGTGGTCGTACTTTCCGCACTGAAGCCAAAACGAAATTTGATCAGTCGGCAGGGCCATTGAGGGTCGGGAGTTGCGCCAAGGTACGAATCCGCAACGACCATGTGCGCGAGATCAGCAACGGGCTTTGGCATTACTGTCAAT
Source organism: Desulfobulbales bacterium (assembly GCA_038318785.1). Classification (GTDB taxonomy): domain Bacteria; phylum Desulfobacterota; class Desulfobulbia; order Desulfobulbales; family Desulfobulbaceae; genus Desulfobulbus. Next base: position 14,123 of record JBBQCO010000016.1, read on the forward strand.
GAATTTCCCTGATGCGCCGGTCCGCTGGATGCAGTGAACACAGCGGCCCTTTGTGACACCCCAGTAACCGGCCCTGTCTTCGGGAGGTGCCCCCACACTTCACTGCAACCATCAACGCTGTCGGCGCGAAAATCCCGGCACCGTGATTTTCTCGCTGCATTCGCCCGCCGGACAATGGTACGTTTCTCCATCAGGAGCTTCCATACGGACTAAAACGTACGCCCTTTCAATCAGAGGTCTGGGGATCAACACAGAGGAGGATCGAACAATGCGTCATTTCATGAAGGGTAAAAATATGAGGAGCGCGTCCGCGATGACGGTTGCCTTGATGCTGGCGGCGGCGCCGAACATGGCACTGGCCAAGCGTGGCGGCGATGGCGACAATCGGTCGGAGTTCTACGGCATTGTCCAAGCGCGACCGGAGAACGGCCGGCACGGTGACTGGGTGATCGGTGGGCGGACTGTTACCACCGATGCGAGCACGGAATTTGATCAGTCGGAAGGCTCCCTGCCGGTGGGAAGCTGCGCCAAAGTGCACATCCGCAATGGCCGTATCCACGAGATCGACAGCGAACCGTCACCAAATTGTCGGTAATTTTGCTTAGTGGGCCGTTCTTTTTAGCAGGGGGAGAGGATGGAAGGATACCGAAGAACCAGCTGGCACGCACTTGACAAGGGGATGGGGATGAATGAGCCAAAGACTAACGCCGGCACTCTCCTCAGGTGTACTCTCAAGCCAACCCTACGTCCCGGCGGCATCGGGTCTCGCTGCTTGCGTTTGGCTCTGCTGCTGGCGCTTGCGCTGCTGGCGGGATGTGCCGGTCGGTCAACGGGTCTCGTCCCGGAGCAGCAAACGATTGTCGTTCAGGCGGAGGCAACCGCGCCGCTGGTGCTGACCAGGGCACCGGTCTTTGCCCTGCAGGATGTCCAGGAGCGCCATAACAAAATAGGTCGGGTTTTGGCTGCTGGAACCAAGGGGACTGAGGCAATTTCCATTGATCCCGAGGTCCCGGTCATCTATGCCGACACCCGACCTTTTACCACTGAAAAGGGCGTCTACACCAACCTTGTTTACCGGATTCATTTTCCTGAACTGCCGTTTAGCCTGATTCCGTTTCATCTTGGCGCCGGCAAGCATGTGGGGCTACTGGTCATTCTCACCCTGGATGCGCGGCAACAGGTGCTGCTGGTGACCACGGCCAGCACCTGCGGCTGCTATGCGGTAAGCATCCCCACCCAATCGCTGTCAACCTCCTCCTATCCCGACAACTGGCCGACCGCGCCGTTGGCAGTGTATGGCGAACGGCTGCCGGATCGGCTGTCATCGATCGGCATAAACGACATCCTCCAGGTGCAGGTCCGGCCGGAGGTGCAGAGGATTATGGATCTCCAGGTCCTGCCCAAGCAGTCGCTGGTCCCCGGAACGGTTCGCAAGGCTGAGGTAGTTGAGTTGGATACCTTGAAAAAACTGCCCTTGGCAGATGGGAGCCTCACCAGTTTTTACTATAGCGACTGGCCGCTGACCGGGCATGTCAAAGGAGCTATCAAGCCCTGGGAATCGCTGCTGCTCAGCCTGGTCAGCCTGGATTTTTTCGTCGGTATGGATAAGGAATACGGCGACACCAGGGAAAGCGGCAACCCCTTTTACACCAGCTTGAAACCCTGGAATCGGAGCGCCTCGGACATGAATGATTTTGCAGGCTATCTGCGCTTCAACGGTTGGAAATTATGAGAACCGATTCTTTACGCTGCCGAGCCTGGAGACGCTGGGGTGCCGCACTGTTTGCTTTGATACTGCCGCTCTTGGTGCTGCCGTGTGCGGCCCGCGCCGCTGAGACCGTCTTTCTCGATGAACATTTCGAGTCGCTTGAGCGCTGGCAGCCCCTCACCTTTCCCAAAATCCCAAGGCACTCCACCTACACGGTTGCTCGCTGCGAGACCGGGACCTGTTTGCTGATGGAGAGCAATAATGCGGCCTCGGCCCTGGTGCTGAAGCAGCCCTTCAATGTCTATGATTATCCGCTGCTCACCTGGCGCTGGAAGGTGAGCAATGTCTTTCGCAAGGGCGATAGCGGCACCAAAGAGGGCGACGATTATCCCGCCCGACTCTACGTGATGTTTGTCTATAACCCGGACCGGGCATCGCTTTCAAAAAAGCTCCGCTACAAGCTGGCGAAGACGGTGTACGGGCAGTACCCGCCGGATAGCTCCATCAGTTACATCTGGGACAATCAGGCCACCGGCAAGCCGTTCATCATCAACGCCTACGTCGACGAGGCCCGGATGATTCCAGTCAGTGCCGGCGCCGGCATGGTCAACACCTGGCAGGAATATACCGTGGATATTGTCCGCGACTACCGCATGGCCTTTGGCGAAGATCCACCGGCAATGGCCAGCCTGGCGGTGATGAACGATTCCGACAACACCCACGAAGCGGCCAGCGCCTGGGTGCAATCCATCCGCCTCTCCCGCGAACCGTAACAGTGCTTGACATCGCCTCCCCTCTTTTGTAGGTCTTGAACAGGGCCTCTCTTTTCGACCCCCTGATTTGCAAGGATTGGCGGTTAATTTGAACTCCCGTATCCGCCCGGAGAGGTTCCGCCCGGCATACCCACCGAGGTGCTGATGAGAGCAAACAAGCGCAACCGGACCAGGAGCCAAAGACTTTTGTGGTGTGCTGTGCTGGTTGGACTTGCCTGGCAGGTGCTTTGGGGCGGCAGCCCATCGGCCTCACCATCGGCTATGCATACAACGAGGCTGTCGTTGGGGCAAACGGAGTGGCTGTCTGGTGGATTTTTCCGCCATTCGTTCTTATCTAACAAGCATGACGTGAATCATTCACAGGTTTGCAACCACATTTGTCAAGAGATCGATGAACATGAAAGTCCTGTTGTTTGTTGTTTTTTTAGTGTTTCTGGCGGCCTCACCGGCGCCGGCCCGGGAGTTGCCCGATGAGGGCGTCACGTTGTATAGCCGCACCCTGCTGGAGCAGATCAATCTGTACCGCCAGGACAACGGGTTGAATCCGCTGCGGTTCGATGCCCATCTCAACCATTTGGCCAAGAATCATAGCTTTGCGATGTTTCAGCAGAAGAGGATGAGCCACAACAAGTTCGACGAGCGGTTTGAGCGCTCCGGTAGCCGTCTCTGCGTCGAAAATGTTGGCTGGAACTACAGTACGCCCCTTAAGCAGTTCGATGGCTGGCGCGGATCGAGCGGCCATGATCAGAACATGCTCAAAGATGGGGTCTCCAAGGTTGGCATAGCCGAGGTTGGTAATTACGTCACCTTTTTTGCCTGTAAATAACCCGCTCGCCCTTGGCGTCTTGAAGCGTGCCCGCTGACGTGTTCCTCAGCGGGTGCCACAGCCCTGTTATTTGCCCCTATCTTTTTTTTCCTGAATTCGATATAAACACCCCTGTGCACCGGCTGGGCTGGGTGCCGTTTTTCGTATGGAGGAAACGGGTGTAAATCCCGTGCTGTCCCGCAACTGTGATTTCGCGATGAGCGGAAAAGCCAGACACTCCTCTTGAACGTGGGTCTTCGTGGAATGAGACACCAGCGCCGTGCAAACGGCTCTCGCCTCCTCCCCTGAAGAACCTCTCTGCTCGATCAACCATGTCGCGGCCTCTCTGTGCGAGGCGCGGCAACTACTCCTAGGTGTGTTCATGGGGCGCATTATTCTTGTCACCGGCGGGGCCAGAAGCGGCAAGAGCAGTTTTGCCGAACAGTTGATTGCCGGCATCGGCACCGATATCGCCTATATCGCCACGGCTCGGGCTTTTGATGACGAGATGACGGACCGCATCAAAAAGCACCGGCTACAGCGTCCCGCATCCTGGCAAACCTTCGAGACCACAACCCGACCCTCCGAAGTGATCGCCAGCGAAGGCCCTCATTTTGCCGCCATGCTCCTGGATTGCCTGACGGTGATGATCAGCAACCGGATGCTGGCGCATCCCATGGATTGGGACCAGCCGACCGTGGACCAGTTGAACGAGGTCGAGGCGGATGTGATGGCCGAGATCGAGGCCATCATTGGGGCTGTTGCCTCTAGCCAAGCCGATTTGGTCGCTGTCACCAACGAGGTCGGCTACGGCATCGTGCCGATTGCGCCGCTGGCCCGTTTTTTTCGCGACTGCGCCGGGCGGGTCAACCAGCGGATGGCGGCCGCCGCCTCGGAGGTTTATCTGGTAGTGGCCGGTCTCCCCCTGCAGCTCAAGGGAGCGTGAAGGCGGCTCCATGAAGGCGCTCATTCTCATGATTCAGTTCATGACCCGGTATCCGATTCCGGTGCAGGTTGAATTCACCGCCGAGCGTTTTGTCCAGGGCATGAAATGGATGCCGCTGGTCGGCTTGCTGGCGGCCCTGCCGGCTACCGCAGGGTTTATGCTCGCCGATGGGCTGCTCGGCCGGGAGATCGCGGCCATTGTCGCGGTGATTTTTCTGATCACCGTTACCGGCGGCCTGCACCTCGACGGCATCGCCGACACCGCCGACGGGCTGTTCAGCTACCGCTCCCGCGAGCGGATGCTCGAGATCATGCGCGATTCCACCCTGGGGACCAACGGCGTGATCGCTCTGGTGCTCACCATTTTGCTCAAGTATATTTTCCTTTGTAACATTCCAGGCACCGGCGGCGTCCCGGCCGTGCTGCTGACGCCGGTGCTCGGCCGGGTGGCCCTGACTTGGCATTCGGCAGTGGCCAGCTATGCCCGCGAGGAGCGAGGGATCGGCGACTATGTTAATCAGACCGGCCTGGGCCAGGCGGCGGCCGCCACCCTGATGTCCCTGGTTCTGGTGACCTCCATTCTCATCCTCTGGGGGGTGCAACCGTCGCTGGTTCCCCTGGTGGTTCTCATTCTCCATCTGCCGCCGATCCTGTTGGCGGTGCTGTTTGCCGTCTACCTTAAGCGGCGATTGGGCGGCATCACCGGCGATACCATCGGCGCCAGTATTGAGCTGGCCGAAATCCTCAGCTTTCTTGTCTTTCTTCTTGTCTGGAAATTTTTACTATGAACCCGACCAAACTGTATCTCATCCGCCACGGCGAAACTGAACCGAACAAAACCGGTGTCCTCATGGGCAGCACCGACACGCCCCTCAACGATCATGGCCGCCTGCAGGCCGCCTCCCTTGGCGAGCGGCTCAACGCTCTTGAGGTGGATTCCATCTTCTCCAGCCCTCTTTCGCGAGCGGTGGAAACTGCTTCGTTGGTTTTCGGTGAGGAGGCCCAAATTATCACCGACTCCAGTCTCCAGGAATTCCATTTCGGCGAGTGGGAAGGCATGCATTTTTCCGAGATCGCCCAGCAGTATCCGGAAATCTGGAAGTTGTGGCTGACCGACTGGGAACAAACCCGTATACCTGGCGGCGAGGCCTTCCCCGCCTTCAAGCACCGGGTGATCAGCGTGGTCGAGGAGATCGTCCGCTATAATGCGGGCAAGCGGGTGGCGGTGGTCTCGCACGGCGGCTGCATCCGTTCGCTCCTGGCCCATTTCTTCAGCGAATCGGTCTCCAAGGGCTACTGGCAGTTCAAGGTCGATAACGCCACCTTGTGCGAGATCGAAATCATGGGCCAATTGCCCATTCTCATCCGTTTTAACTACAGGTAGGGAGCCGCATGCACTTGCTTAAGCAGACCCTGGAAGCCATTCGCCCCACCGACCGGGTGGTCATGGCCGCCGCCCAGAAGGAGATCGATTACTGTCTCAAGCCGCCGGGCAGCCTCGGTAAACTCGAAGACATCGCTCGCCAGATTGCCGGAATCACCGGCAAGGTGCATAACACGATCAGCAAGAAGGCGATTGTGGTGATGATGGCCGATAACGGCGTCTGTGCCGAGGGGATTGCGATGTATCCCCAGGATATCACCCGTATCGGCGCCGACTTCGTCACCTCCGGCCGCATGGGGGTGAACTTCCTTGCCAACTATGCCCAGGCGGATATCATTGCCGTTGATATCGGCATCCAGGTCGATGTCGATCTGCCCAGGGTGCTCAACCGCAAGATCCGCTACGGCACCGCCAATTTCCTCAAAGAACCGGCGATGAGCCGGGAAGAGGCCATCCGCGCCATCGAGGTGGGGATCGAAGTGACCAATACCGCCATCGACCAGGGATATGATCTGCTGGGCACCGGCGAGATCGGTATCGGCAACACCACCGCCAGCAGCGCTGTCCTCTACGCTTTTACCGGGGCCAATATCGACCGGGTGGTCGGTCGTGGTGCCGGCCTGACCGACGAGGCCTTTGAACACAAGAAAGCGGTGGTGCAGCAGGCGGTGCGATTGCACCGACCGGACCCGGACGATGCCCTCGATGTGTTGTCCAAGGTGGGCAGCCTCGATATTGCCGGCATGGTCGGCACCTATCTGGCCTGCGCCGCCCGTCGAGTACCGGTGGTTACCGACGGCCTGATCTCCAATGTCGCGGCGCTGACGGCCATGCGGCTTAAGCCCGAGACCATCGAGTATATGATTCCGTCGCACATCTCGTTTGAGCCCGGCGCCAAACTGCTCAAGGAGATCACCGGCCTGGAGCCCATGATCGATATGAACATGCGTTTGGGCGAGGGCACGGGCTGCGCCTTGGTGTTCAGCATTATCGAGGCCGCGCTCCGGATGATCGAAGAAATGGGCACCTTTGCCGCTATCGGAAAATCTCGCGATGAAATTGGGGACCACATCATGGCTTACCGGGGAAAATTTCCTCGATAACGCCCGGCTGGTCGAAGGCCGGGTCGACTTTGTCGAACTGCTGGTCTACACCTGGGACCGGCCGATGCGCACCAAGGTTGGTGCCTGGCTCGACGGGTTGGCGGGACTTGACCTGGAATACACGGTCCATCTGCCCACCGACGAGGTAGCGGGAGCGCTGGCCGCTGCCCGATTTTTTGCGGAGAGCGGTTTTCCCCTGCTCAATATGACCCTGCATCCCTTGCCCGGCTGGCGGGAGGTCGATTGGCCGGAGTTGGTGGCCATGGAAAACCTGATCGACCAGGTCGAGTTCCACCCCCGCTTCACCTATGATCTTACCCACAGCCTGCTGGGCAAGCCGCTGCCCCGCCATTTCCATCCCCACATCGTTGAACTTCATCTCTCCGGCACCGACGGCACGACCGATCACCTGCCGCTGGACGAGAGCACGCTGCAGCAGGCGGTGCCCCTGCTCAACCAAGAAATGCTGGTCTGCTTCGAGATCTTTGACCTGGAAGACGCCCTGAACGCCGTCGACAGGCTGCGCGCCTTTAGTCCCCGGTCAGGGTAAAGGCTCGGCGGCCGCCAGTTGCTCGTTGAGGAAGGCGGGCGCCAGCCGGTCGATCAGGCAGCTGGTCCGCCAAGGAAAGCTCCCCTCGATAAAGCCGACATGGCCGCCGTGGGGCTGGATCGCCAATCGCACTCCGGGCCCGACTTGATCGGGGCTGGGAACGTTGTGCGGGTACATGAAGGGGTCATCCATGCTGTGAAGGATCAGGGTCGGCACAGTGATATTGCGGAGGTAACCCAGGGAACTGCACCGGGCGTAATAGTCGTCGGCCCCGGCAAACCCGTTGAGCGGCGCGGTCACCCATTGATCATATTCCCACAGGGTGTGAATCCGGTCGAGATCGACCCGCAGCGGCGAGGTCATGACCGCGAATTTCTGCCGGTAGGCCCGTTTTAGGCGGGTCATGAGATAGTGCTGGTAAATCCGGGACCCGCCCTGTTCAAGCCGCCGGGCTGCATCAGCCAGGACAAAAGGTACGGAGACGGCCACCGCCGCCCGCAGCAGGGCGGACGAACCCGTGGCTCCCAAGTAGCGGAGCAGGAGGTTGCCCCCCAGGGAAAAGCCGATGGCCGCTGCCACCGGACGGCCGCTGGCCCGAAGCAGCCCTAGGACTTCGGCCAGATCCTCGATGGCCCCGGAATGGTAGGTGCGGGGTAGTCGGTTGGGCTCGCCGCTGCAGCCGCGCAGATGCATGAACACCGGCTGCAAACCGGCCCCAAGAAGCGTGTCCATCACCGGCAGGGCATAATGGGAGCGCAGGCTGCCCTCCAGGCCATGGAGAATAAGGACAATGGGGCCAGTGCCGCCGGTGGCCCAAGCGAGATCGATGAAATCGCCATCGGCCAGCTCGAACCGTTCGCGGCGCAGGGGCAGGGCAGGCAACGGCCGAAACAGTTTGGGCCATAGGGTCTGGATGTGCGGATTGCGGAGCCAGAAGGGCGGGGCAAAAGGGGTTGGCATCATGTTGGGTTTCGGACAAGAGGGGCTGGTTAAACGGTTCAGAGCGTGGTGAGCGAAAGACTGCCGCTGCCCCGCGTTCTTGCTGGGCTATTTTCGGTTGTCAGGCCCTGAAAACCCGAGTAGTGATCAGGGAATTGCGGAATCAATAAGGGTACGGTTGGATTGCCGTGGCGGCGCCATGGCCGGCCCTTTCACATAATCCTTAAGGATTCAGGAGGAGGTTATGGCCAATTTTTTATTTGTGCTGCGTGACAACAATTTCGAAAAGGCAACCCGCTGCTTTCAGTTCGCCAAGATCGCCCATTCCAAGGGCCACAAGGTCAACCTTTTTTTCATCGACAGCGGTGTCGACTGGGCGATGAAGAATCAGGACGGCGGGCAGAAGACCGATACCGGCGATTGCGTCAGCGACTACCTGCCCTACCTGGTCGAAAACGAGGTGCCGGTGGGTGTCTGTACTCCCTGCGCCAAGAACCGTAAGCTCGACGAGGCCCAATTTTACAGCAACATGGTGCTCGACGGCGGCCCCCATCTGATCGACATGGCGGCCGAGGCCAAGGTGTTCAATTTCTGATCCGTTCTGCCCCTGCTTTTTTTCGGCCGGTGTTCTATCTTCTGGACACCGGCCATTTTTTTTATTCGCTGAACAGATGGTAGAAGATGTCGGACATATAGACTACGCCGACCAGCTTGCCACTTTCTACCACCGAGATCCGGCGAAGGTTGTTTTTGATCATCCGGTCGAGGATCGATATCACCGGTTCTTCGGGTGGCACGCTCAACACGTTATCGTTCATGATCTGCGCCACCTTCTTTTGCTTGACCGCCCGGACGAACTCGTCTACCTCACCCTTCCAGTTCACATCAGCGCCGTCGATACCGTAATTAAGATACGAGGGCCGGAGATGATAGAGGATGTAGTACATGCTGATGGTGCCCACCAAGCCATGAACATCGTCGACCACCATCAGGCTCACGGTTTTGTGGCCGGTGGGCCGGACTTTGGCGTTGAGGATCTTTTTGATGGCCTTTTCCACGGGCTCGTCCATGTGGATGGTATCGAAATTCTTGGTCATGATGTCTCGGGCAAACAATTTCATGCATTCACTCCTTGACTGCGCTGATGGTGGTGGACGCCGTGGTCAGGCGGGGCGGCCAGATGAAGGTGGTTTTAAGCTCTCCCGTGGACTCTCCACCGGATGCGAACAAACGTCATTCCCTGAAAACAGCGGGGACAGTACCATGTTTTTTGTCGGGTTTACCATGTTTATTGAGTTGGTTAGCATCAATAAACGATTCTTGCGGAAAAAGAATGGAGGCAAACCACAGCCCCCGTTTTTCCGGGTTTCAAAGTGGCCCGGTGGCACAATGTGTCGCACGCGATTTCGGCAGACGGGTCGGCAAGGAAAATATTCTTTGGGCAAGATGGGCGGCGGCCCGGGCCACGGTGCACTAACGATTTGACTTTAACGGTAATTCGTGTAAGTAGAAGTGGGTAAATCCTCGCCAGGAGTATCATTCCCCCGATAATTCATTGGGGTTCAGAATAATATTTTCGCTGTAAGGAGGTCGCAATTGTTCGGGTTAGAAGCTATCGCGCATAATAATGGGTGGACTATCGCCGTTACCGGCGCCGGCATCGTCTTTACCGGTCTGGCTACCCTGTCTTTCGTCATTTCCCAGTTGCATAAAGTGGTCTCACTCTTTGATCGGCCTCCGAAGGCAACTGTGGAAGTGGTTATCGAAGAAAAGATAGCAATCTGGGAGCCCCCCGATTGCCCCAACGATGTCCATTCGGCGGTCAAACTCTATCAACCCCTGATTGAAGAGTTACCCCCGGAGTTTGATCTGGCCGAACTCTACGTCCTGGCAAAAAAATACCATCTGCCCCATCCTCATCTGTCCATCCGTTGCCTCTGCGATTCGGGCAAGCTGGAATCTCTGGGCGATGGTATTTTTCGTTTTCATGCCTGATGGTTTACTGAAAATCGGTTCTATTTGAGAGGGGAGAACAGAATCCATGGATCTTATTCTGCAATTTTTACACAATACCGGGTTTTACCTGGCCGACTACCGCAATCTGATCATGATTGTGGTCGGTTCGTTTTTCGTCTATCTCGCTATCCATAAGAACTACGAACCACTGCTGCTCCTGCCTATCGGCTTTGGCGTTATCCTGGGCAATATCCCCTTTTTCAAGGGATTCGGCATCGGTATCTACGAGGCCAACAGCGTCCTCCATTACCTCTATTTCGGGGTGACCAGTGGCGTTTATCCCTCGATCATCTTCCTCGGCCTCGGGGCGATGACCGATTTTTCCTTTCTTCTGGCCAATCCGAAACTGATGCTCCTGGGCGCTGCCGCCCAGATGGGCATCTTTTTCACCTACCTCTGTGCCTTGGCCCTTGGATTCACGGCTCCCGAGGCCTCGTCCATCGGCATCATCGGTGGGGCTGACGGCCCGACTTCGATCTTTTTGACTGCCAAGCTGGCGCCGCATCTCATTGGGCCCATCGCCATTGCCGCCTATTCCTACATGGCCCTGATCCCGATCATCCAGCCGCCGATCATGCTGCTCTTGACCAGCAGGGAAGAACGATTAATCCGGATGCCCGACATGCGGGAGGTTTCCCGAAAGGAGATCATCATATTTCCCGTGGTCGGCATGATTCTCTGTACCTTCCTCGCCCCGGCCTCGATCCCGCTGCTCGGGCCCTTCTTCTTTGGTAATATACTCAAGGAAAGCGGAGTGGTCGACCGTCTGGCCAACACTGCCCGAACCGCTATCATTGATACCGCCACCATCCTGGTTGGTCTCACTGTCGGTGCCTCGACCCAGGGGGACGTCTTCCTCAATCCCAAATCGGTGGGCATTTTTCTGCTCGGTGCCGTAGCCTTCAGTATTGCCACCGCCTCGGGTATTTTATTTGCAAAATTTATGAACCTCTTTCTAAAGCAGAAGATTAACCCGCTCCTCGGCGCGGCCGGGGTTTCCGCCGTACCCGGCTCGGCTCGTGAGGTGCACATGATGGGACAAAAGACAGATCCAACCAACTTCCTCCTGATGCACGCCGTGGCCTGCAACTCCTCGGGGGTCATCGGCTCGGCGATCTGCGCCGGTATCCTCTGGAGTTTCCTTATCGGGTAAGTCTGATCAGGCGGGAATCGCCTGTGTAAGGCTTTGTAATGGGTGACCAGAATTAATTTCCGGCCACCCATTTTTTGTCGGCATCAAGCCGGTAGAGAGGTTGCTTTGTCGGCATCAAGCCGGTAGAGAGGTTGCAAAGAATGATTTGAAAACCATGGGCTGCTCAAGTACTATCATCCCTTTGAATGAGACAGCAGCTTGAGGCGTTTGCTCACCCTTTTCTGCGGTAATCTGGCGGCAGCGGTAAGAAACCGGCGAGGATGCCGGGGAAAAAGAAAAATCTAACATGAGGAATCTGTCCCGGCTCTTTTCTGGGCCACAGGCAGCTTCCGGCACCAGGTGAGGACAATGGATACGCAATATAATGCAACTCTTGAGACCCTTGAACGATTACGGGCGGAGTCCATTTCCGCCGGTGGGGAAGAGAAAAAGATCGATCAGCATCGCAAAGGCAAGCTGACTGCCCGGGAACGGCTTGATCTGCTGCTTGACGACGGCACCTTTGAAGAGTTTGATGTCCTCAAAATCGGACGGGGTGGCAGTCTGGGCGACGAGAAAAAATATCTCGGCGACGGTGTCATCACCGGTCACGGCTCCATTGACGGTCGCGAGGTCTTTGTTTTCAGTCAGGATTTCACCGTGCTCGGCGGTTCGCTCGGCGAAGCCCATGCCCAGAAAATCTGCAAAGTCATGGACCTGGCGGTCAAGGTGGGCGCACCGATCATCGGCCTCAATGATTCGGGAGGAGCGCGCATCCAGGAGGGTATGGACGCCCTGGCTGCCTACGGCGAGATCTTCCACCGCAATGTTCGGGCCAGCGGTGTTGTCCCCCAGATCTCCTGCATTATGGGACCCTGCGCTGGTGGTGCCGTCTACAGCCCCTCGATCACCGATTTCGTCTTCATGGTCGAAGACTCCTCGTACATGTTTGTCACCGGGCCGAGTGTGGTTAAAACCGTCACCCATCAGGACATCACCTCCGAGGATTTGGGTGGGGCCCGGGTGCATGCCAGCAAGAGCGGGGTGGCCCATTTCACGGTGGCCAACGATGTTCTTGCCCTGCGCGAGGTGCGGCGGCTGATCAGCTACCTGCCCTCCAACAACCGGCACCGGTCGCCGATTCTCGATCTGAGCGATTCCCCCGGCCGTACCGATCCGGCCTTGGATTACCTCATTCCCACCAACTCCAACCAGACCTACGACATGAACGTGTTGATCCTCAGCATCCTCGATGGGGCTGAGTTCATGGAGGTCCATGCCGGATTCGCCCGGAATATCATCTGCGGCTTAGGTCGTCTCGGCGGCCAGACCGTGGGGTTGGTGGCCAATCAGCCGGCGGTGCTTGCCGGCGTGCTCGATAACGATGCCTCGTTCAAGGCCGGCCGTTTTGTCCGTTTCTGCGACGCCTTCAACATCCCGTTGATCACACTGGTCGATGTCCCCGGCTTCATGCCTGGTCCGGATCAGGAGCACGGCGGCATCATCCGCCACGGGGCTAAGCTGCTCTATGCCTTCACCGAGGCTACAGTGCCCCGGATCTCGGTGATTATCCGCAAGGCCTACGGCGGCGCCTATCTGGTAATGAACTCCAAACACATCCACTGCGACGTCAACTACGCCTGGCCGACTGCCGAGATCGCGGTCATGGGCCCCAAAGGCGCGGCCGAGGTTATCCACCGCAAGGAGATTTACCAGGCGGAAGACCCCGAAGCAGTGCTCGCTGAGAAGATGGAAGAATACCGGAGCACCTTTGCCAACCCCTTTATCGCCGCTCAGCGGGGCTATATCGACGACGTTATCTTTCCCCGGGACACTCGCTCGCATCTCATCCGCACCCTGCAGATGCTGGACAGCAAGCGAACCAAGGGCCCGGATCGCAAACACGGAAATATTCCCCTCTGAGGTACGCTATGTTTGATAAAATTCTCATCGCCAATCGCGGCGAAATTGCCATTCGCATCATTCGTACCTGCAACCGGCTGGGAATCAGCACGGTCGCCGTCTATTCCGATGCCGACAGTCGCAGCCTGCACCGGCAACTGGCGGATGAGGCCGTGTACATCGGCGAATCGCAGTCGCAGAAGTCCTATCTCAATATCGACAAAATTATTGCCGCGGCCACGTCCACCGGCTGTCAGGCTGTCCACCCCGGCTACGGGTTTCTCTCGGAGAAGGCTGATTTTGCCAAGGCCGTGGCAGCCGCGGGCATGGTTTTTATCGGCCCGCCAGCCGATGTGGTCGATGTCATGGGCGACAAGATCACCTCCAAGGAGTTGGCGAAAAACGCCGGGGTGCCGGTCATTCCCGGCTTTATCGAGGCCATCAAGGACGAGGCGGAGGCCTTGGTCGCAGCCGAGGCGGTCGGCTACCCGATCCTGTTGAAACCGGCGGCGGGCGGCGGCGGCAAGGGCATGCGTATTGTTGCCAAGCCTGAAGACATGAAGGCGGCGCTGGCGGCCAGCCGGCAGGAGACCCAGAAGGCCTTCAACGACACCCGGGTGTTTGTCGAGCGTTACATCGAGCAGCCTCGCCATATCGAGATCCAGGTACTGGCCGACAGCCAGGGTCATGTGGTCCATCTCGGCGAACGCGAATGTTCGATCCAGCGGCGCTATCAGAAGGTGATCGAGGAATCACCCTCACCGGCGGTTTCTCCGGATCTGCGTGAGCGGATGGGCAAGGCCGCCTGTGATCTGGCGCGGACGTCGGGGTATGTCAATGCGGGCACGGTTGAATTTGTTATGGACAGCCAGCATAATTTCTATTTTCTGGAGATGAACACCCGCCTGCAGGTGGAGCATCCGGTCACCGAACTAGTCACCGGGCTTGATCTGGTGGAGTGGCAGTTGCGCATCGCCAGCGGCGAACCCCTGGCCTTTGACCAGAGCGGGGTCACTTTTAACGGTTGGGCCATCGAAGCGCGAATCTGTGCCGAGGAACCGACGCGGGGTTTCATTCCCTCGACCGGTATGATTACCCGCTATGCCGCACCCAGAGGCAGAGGTATCCGGGTGGACAGCGGCGTCAATATTGGCGGTAAAATCGATGTCTACTATGATTCCATGCTGGCTAAACTGATCTGCCATGGCAAAACCAGGGAAGATGCGCGCCGCGCCCTGATCGAGGCCCTCAACGGCTACCATATCGAGGGGGTGTCCACCAACATCGATTTTGTTACCAGCGTGCTCTGTCTGCCCGAATTTGCCGAGGGCAATCTGAGCACCTCCTTCATCGACCAGCATTTCGAAGGAGGGGTGTCGAAACGCTCGCCTTCCCTGCAATATCTGCAACTGGCAGCCCTGGCGGCAACGCTTATCTACCACACCCGCACCGTGGCGGTGCGCGAGTCGCTGCGCCACATGGTTTCCGATATCGGCGGCAAACGGGATATGGGCAAGACCCATCCGTACAAGGTCCGGTCCCAGGGGGAACTGTTTGAGGTGACCCTGGAGGGATCGCCGGCGAGCGGTGAAACCTGCACCATTCGGGTGGACGGCACTACCCATAAGGTCGTCATCCCCACCTTCGAGTTTTTCCGCCGCCGCCTCAAGCTCACGGTCAATGGTCAGGATTACCGTTTCCGTTTGCGGTTTGAGGAATCGTTCATGTTCATGTCCTTCAACGGCATCTCGCGCCTGTTCGAGATCTATACTCCGAAAGAGTGGGCACTGATGACCTACATGCCCGAGAAGGCAGACAAGGCCCTGGATAATATTCTGCTGTGCCCGATGCCCGGTTTGGTGGTGGATGTGTTGGCCCAGAAGGGTGAGCGTGTCTTCCGCGGCCAGAACCTGGTCATCCTGGAATCGATGAAAATGGAAAGCGGCGTTGCCTCGCCGGTGGACGGCGTGATTGCCGAAGTCCGGGTGAAGAAGGGCCAGGCGGTGGAGGCCGATGAAACCCTGATCAAATTCGAGGTGGAAGAGAAAACCGCATAGAGTGAGTTCGTTTCGTCCAGCCTGCTTGTGCAGCGGGTCAAGAGAACCTGCCGAGAGCCTTTCCGTTTGCATGCGGGGAAGGCTCTCGGCGGGACCCTGTGCTCGTGGCCTGGCCTCAATTTTTCACTTTCCTTCTCTCTGTCGCCATGATCAAGCTGACCCGGCTCAATAAATCAGAATTTTATCTCAATCCCGATCTCATCAAGAGCATTGAGGAGACTCCCGATACGATTATCAAACTGACCAATGACGATCATGTTCTGGTCCTTGAAAAAGCAGAGGAGATTATCGGTAAAATTGTCGCCTTTCGCGTCCGGATTCTGCAGCAATCGAGACATGGCATCGATACCGGCGAATGAATCGTGAGCGGGCCGTGCTGCCTGAAAAAAGAGTTGGAACAATCCTTCCACTTGTCCCTCCTTCAATGAAGGAGGGCGGATGTTCAACGATGCTTCCCTTTTCCTGATTTTTTTCTTTCTAATCTCCGATCCTCTCCGTACAATACCTTATCGAGCCATTCCAAGGCATTCGGGCCCAATGGTACCGGCCGTCCTTTTCAATCAGCACTCTTAAAAACTTATGGATATCGCAACCATCATCGGTTTACTCATGGGGTTGGGCGCCATCATTGGCGGCGCAATGCTCGAAGGCTTACACATGAATGCCTTAGTGCAGCCAACCGCCGCTTTAATCGTGCTCGGCGGCACCTTTGGCGCGGCGTTCATCAGTTTTCCCCTGCATACCGTTATTACGGCCTTCAAGGATGTGAAAAAATTGTTCGCCAATTCGCCCAAGAACGACGATTTGATCGTCGAACTCTGCGGTTTCGCGGCAAAGGCCAGGAAAAACGGCATCATTGCCCTGGAGCAGGACGCCCAGAATCACAAGGACCGGTTTGTGAAGAAGGCTATTTCCCTCTCGGTCGACGGGGTTGACCCCAAGGAAATCAGGGAACTGCTGGAGATCGACCTGGGGGCGGTTGAGGAACACGCCAAAATGAGCGTCGAATTTTTCGAGGCCGCGGGCGGTTATGCCCCGACCGTCGGTATCATCGGCGCGGTGCTTGGACTCATCCACGTCATGAGTAACTTGAGTGACACCTCTAAACTCGGCGGCGGTATCGCCGTTGCCTTCGTGGCCACGATCTACGGTCTGATGGTAGCCAATATTCTCTGTCTGCCCGCAGCCACCAAGATCAAACATCGCATTAAGGACGAGATAGTGCGCAAGGAGATCATTATTGCCGGTATCGTCGCTATTCAAAATGGTGAAAACCCGCGTTTTATTGAAGAACGGCTGAAATCGTATCTTGGGGGCGAGACGGGGAAAGCTTCAGCGGTTGCCGATGAGGAAGGGGGCAAGAAATAAGTGGCCAGGAAAAAAGAGCCGGAAAAAGCGGCCAATCATGAGCGGTGGCTGGTCTCCTATGCCGATTTTATTACCCTGTTGTTTGCGGTCTTTGTCACCCTCTACGCCATGTCGCAGACCGATAAGCAGAAGGTGGAGCAGGTCGCCGCCTCCTATCGCAGCGCCTTTGGTGTGACCGTGGGCGCATCCTCGGGGAAACCGCAATTCATTCCAAAATCGGATATGATGCCCATTCCATCGATGAAACAGCAGCTTAAAAACACGGAAAAACCGAAGGCAAAGGGTGACGGCTCGTCCAAAGTCCAGGCAACCAAGAAAGATTTCAAGGAGATGTTGGTGTCTCTTGAAAAATTCCTCATTGATAAGAATGCGCAAGACAAGGTGAACATTGATATCACCAGAAGGGGTTTGGTGATCAGTTTGCGTGAGGCTGGGTTTTTTGATTCAGGCAGTGCCATCATCCAACCGGCCGCCCATGAACTCCTCACCAAAATTGCCGAGGTCCTGCTTCCCTATGGCAACCCGATCAGTTTCGAGGGCCATACCGATAATATCCCGATGCGTTCGGCAGCATTTCCCTCGAACTGGGAGCTGTCGACCGCCAGGGCGACCACTCTCGCCCATTATTTCATGGATCAACACAGCTTCGCGCCGGAGAAGATATCGGTAACCGGTTACGGGGAACATCGGCCAGTCGCCGATAACAGTGTGGAGGAGGGGAGAAAGCAAAATCGCCGGGTTGATGTTGTGCTGGTCGGCGCGACCGAGGGCGAAATCGAAGAACCAGCGCCTGCGGAAGAGGCACCGCCAAAGAAACTGCCTTTCTAACCGAAGGGTGCTGCGAAAGAAGATTTGAGCCGGAGGCCCTCCATGCCCTGCAGAGGATGGGGCTCCCGGCTCTTTTTTTATGGAGGTGCCCCTCTCTCGTCGATCTCTTTCGGGCCGGTGATCAATCAACCCCCAGATAGGCGAGGATGCCTTTGGCCGCCTGACGTCCTTGCCAGATGGCGGTGACCACCAGGTCGGAGCCACGCACCATGTCGCCGCCGGCAAAGATTTTGGGATTGCTGGTCTGCAAGGGGTATGCACCCGATTCCTTGGCCACCACCCGTTCCCGGTCATTGAGGGTGATACCGTGCTGTTGCAGCCAGGCCGGCGGGTTGGGGCGGAATCCAAAGGCAATGAGGACAATGTCCGCGGTCACCGTGACCTGACTGTTCGAGACGATCACCGGCCGCCGCCGGCCACTGGCATCGGGTTCTCCCAACTCGGTGGTCACCAGTTCCACCCCTTCCACCCGATGTTCCCCCATTATCCCAATCGGTTGCTGGTTAAACAAAAACTGGACGCCCTCTTCCCGAGCATTGGTCACCTCCCGCTTGGAGCCGGGCATGTTGGCCTCGTCGCGCCGGTAGGCGCAGGTGACGCTGGCCGCGCCCTGGCGGATCGCAGTCCGGCAGCAGTCCATGGCCGTGTCGCCGCCGCCCAGCACCACCACCCGCTTGCTGAAGGTGTCGATGAAGGGCGCTAGATGTTCATATCCCCGCTGCTGACAGACGTTGCCGATGAGAAAGGGCAGGGCGTCGTGGACCCCCGGCAGATCCTCGCCGGGAAAGCCGCCTTTCATGAACTGGTAGGTTCCCATGCCGAGAAAGACGGCATCAAACTCATTCAACAACTGCTCGAAGCTGAGGTCACGGCCGATCTCGGTGCCCAGGCGGAACTCCACTCCCATACCGGTGAACAGCTGCCGTCGCCGTGCCAGAACTGATTTCTCCAATTTGAATTCCGGGATACCGAAGGTCAGCAGGCCGCCGATCTCGGGATAGCGGTCAAAAACCACCGGCCGCACCCCGCTTCGCACCAGGACATCGGCGCAGCCTAGACCGGCCGGTCCGGCGCCGATCACCGCCACCCGCTTGTCGGTCCATGTGACACCGGACATGTCAGGTTTCCATCCCTGGGCCAGGGCTTGGTCGGTGATGTACTTTTCAATATTGCCGATGGTCACCGCGCCGAAGCCGTCGTTCAGGGTGCAGGCCCCTTCGCAGAGCCGGTCCTGCGGGCAGACCCGGCCGCAGATCTCCGGCAAAGTGTTGGTCTGATGGCAGAGTTCCACCGCTGCCATCAGGTTGCCTTCGGCCAGCAGCTTCAGCCAGTTGGGGATGTAATTGTGCACTGGACATTGCCACTCGCAGTAAGGGTTGCCGCAGGCCAGGCAGCGGTGCGCCTGATGCTGGAGATGGGCTTCGGCGACGGGTTCGTAAATTTCCCGGAAGGCAGTTTTCCGGGTGACCAGCCCGACCTTGGGCGGCAATTTCCGTTCGACGTCAAGAAACTGGAAGACATTATTGAGGCGCTCTTTCATGGGGGTGCCGTGATAAATAGGGGTTATTCGCCGCGCTGCTTGAGCCGGTCGAGCAGGCTGGAGAAGTCGGCAGCTTTGGGTTTGACCAGCCAAAACTTGCCGATATAGTCGAGAAAGTCGTCGAGGAGCCGCCAGCCCCAGTCGCTGTTGGTCTCACGGCAGAACTCCTCGATCACCTGGTGGAGGTGGTTGCGGTACTCCTCCATGTAACCCGAGTGGATGCGCTGGATCTCGACCAGTTCATGGTTGTATTTATCGACAAAACTGTTGTCCCGATCGAGCACATAGGCAAAACCGCCGGTCATGCCCGCACCGAAATTGGCTCCGGTATGACCCAGTACGGTGACCAGGCCACCGGTCATGTATTCGCAGCCGTGATCGCCCAACCCTTCCACCACCGCGTGTGCCCCGGAATTGCGCACCGCAAACCGCTCCCCGGCCTGGCCCGAGGCATAGAGCCTGCCGCCGGTCGCGCCGTAGAGGCAGGTGTTGCCCATGATGCTGGTCTCCTCGGTCTTGAAGGTCGAACGGTGCGGCGGGCGGAGCACGATCTTGCCGCCGGCCA
Organism: Desulfobulbales bacterium; assembly: GCA_038318785.1. Taxonomy (GTDB): domain Bacteria; phylum Desulfobacterota; class Desulfobulbia; order Desulfobulbales; family Desulfobulbaceae; genus Desulfobulbus. The sequence continues at coordinate 33,738 of JBBQCO010000016.1, forward strand.
TGCCCTTGCCGACATAGTCGTTGGCGTCGCCGTTGAGATACAGCTCCAGGCCGCCGACGTTCCAGGCACCGAAGCTCTGGCCGGCGATGCCGGTGAGTTTCAGCTTGATCGGCGCATCCTGCATCCCCTGGTTGCCGTAGCGTTTGGCGATCTCGCCGCTCAGCCGGGCACCGATCGAGCGGTCGCAGTTGGTCAGGGCGTAGGCAAAGGCGCCGCCGCTGCGGGTTTCAATGGCGGGCAGGATTTCCCGCACCATCTGCTCGGCCAGCGGCCCCTTGTCAAAGGGCTGGTTGCGGCTGATGGCGCAGTGGCGGGGTTTCTGGGCCAGCAACTCATCGGTGTGGATCAGCGGTCGCAGGTCAAGCTGCTGCTGCCGGGGGGTGACACCGGCGACCGGTTCGAGCATATCGACCCGGCCGACTAATTCCTCCAGGCTGCGGACGCCGAGCAGGGCCAGCCATTCTCTGGTTTCCTGGGCCAGAAAACGGAAATAGTTGACGACTTTTTCCACCGTGCCCTGGTAGTGGTCGCGCCGCAGATCCTCGCGTTGGGTGGCAACGCCGGTGGCGCAGTTGTTGAGATGGCAGATGCGCAGGTACTTGCAGCCGAGCGCCACCATGGGCGCGGTGCCGAAGCCGAAGCTCTCGGCCCCGAGCATGGCCGCCTTGACCACATCCAGCCCGGTCTTGAGGCCGCCGTCGGTCTGCAGCCTGATCTTGTCGCGCAGATCGTTGGCCTGCAGGGTCTGGTGGACCTCGGCCAGCCCCAGTTCCCAGGGCGAGCCGGCATGGCGGATCGAGGAGATCGGGCTGGCGGCGGTGCCGCCGTCATAGCCGGAAACGGTGATCAGGTCGGCATAGGCCTTGGCGACGCCGGCGGCGATGGTGCCGATGCCGGGGCGAGAGACCAGCTTCACCGAGACCAGGGCCTGGGGGTTAACCTGCTTGAGGTCAAAGATCAGCTGGGACAGATCCTCGATCGAATAGATATCGTGGTGCGGCGGCGGCGAGATCAGGGTGACGCCGGGAACCGAGTAGCGGAGGCGGGCGATGAGGTCATTGACCTTGCTCCCCGGCAGCTGGCCGCCTTCGCCGGGTTTCGCGCCTTGAGCAATCTTGATCTGCAGCACCTCGGCATTGACCAGATAGTGGGGGGTGACGCCGAAGCGGCCGGAGGCCACCTGTTTGATCTTCGACACCCTGGCTGTGCCGTAGCGGGCCGGGTCCTCGCCGCCCTCGCCGCTGTTGGAGCGGCCGCCCATACTGTTCATCGCCTCAGCCAGGGCCTCGTGGGCCTCGGGCGAGAGGGCGCCCAGCGACATGGCGGCGGTGTCGAAACGGCGGATAATCGATTCCACCGGCTCAACCTGATCGATGGGAATCGGCTTGAGATCCCGGCGCAGGTGCAGCAGATCGCGCAGAGTCGCGGGCGCTCTGTGGTTGATCAGATCGGCGCAGGTCTGCCACTGGTTCGAGTCACCGCTCTTGACCGCAGCCTGCAACCCCATGACCACATCGGGATTGAAGGCATGGTACTCCTGGCCATGCATGAATTTGAGTAAACCGCCGGGACGGATGGTTTTTTGTGGGCTGATGGCCTCCTTGGCCAAAGCCTTCTGGTCGGCCTCAAGGTCGGCAAAGCGGGCGCCTCGGATGCGGCTTGGCGTACCGGGGAAACAGCAATCGACCACCTCCTCGTCCAGCCCGATAATCTCGAACAACTGCGCTCCACGGTAGGAGGCCACCGTGGAGATGCCCATCTTGGAGATGATTTTGAGCAACCCCTTCTTCATGCCCTTGCGGTAGTTTTTCACCGCCAAATCCGGGGCCATGTCCAACTCACCGCTGCGGCAGAGGTCGCCGAGGACGGCGTAGCTCAAATAGGGATAGACGGCGGTGGCGCCGAAGCCGATGAGGGTGGCGATCTGGTGCGAGTCCCGTGCCGTGGCGGTGGCCACCAGGATGTTGGCGTTGCAGCGCAACCCCTCTTTGCTGAGGTGATGATGGACTGCGCCGGTGGCCAGCAGGGCATGGATCGGCAGCAGGGGCGGCCGGCAGTCCTGGTCGGTGAGCAGCAAGAGGACACAGCCGGAGCGGACCGCCTCGGCGGCCTGGTGGCAGAGATCTTTTATGGCCTGCTGTAGGCTGTGGTGGGCCGGATCATAGCCGAGCGACAGCCGGCACAGCCGATACCCCCAACGGTCGAGATGGACCAGTGCCCGGAATTTTTCGGTGGACAGCACCGGTGAGGTCAGGATCACCCGGCTGGCGTGCTGTTCGGATTCTTCGAAGATCGATTGCTGTTCCGGGCCGATGGTGGTCTCCAGCGACATCACCACCGCCTCGCGCAAGGGATCGATCGGCGGGTTGGTCACCTGGGCAAATTGCTGGCGGAAAAAGTCGTAGAGCGGCCGTTGCTGACGGGAGAGCACGGCCATGGGGGTGTCGTCGCCCATGGAGCCGGTGGCCTCTTGGCCGGACTCCGCCAAGGGACGGAGCAGCTGGTCGCGTTCCTCAAAGCTGACCTGGTACATCTTCATCGCTATCCGCAGCAGGTCACCCGCCAGCTCCCGGATGGCCCGGTCCTGGTCCAGGGTGCCCTCGAGCCGCAGGGTGTTGTCCTTGAGCCACTGTTTGTAGGGATGGCGGTGTTTCAGTTCCTCATCGACCTCACGGGTGTGGCGGAGGGTGCCGGCTTGGGTGTCAATGGAGAGAATCTGGCCCGGACCGAGACGGCCCTTGGCCACCACCTCGCCGGGGTCGTATTTGTACACCCCCACCTCCGAGGCCACCGTCAGCAGATCGTCCCGGGTCAGCACCCAGCGCGAGGGGCGCAGGCCGTTGCGATCCAGGGCGCAGATGGCATGGCGGCCGTCGGAGATGACCAGCCCGGCCGGGCCGTCCCAGGCCTCGGTGTGCATCGAGTTGAACTCGTAGAAGGCGCGGAGGTCGGCGTCCAGATGTTCGACATTCTGCCAGGCGGGCGGGATGAGCATGCGGATGGCCCGGTGCAGGTCCATGCCGCCGGCCACTAGGACCTCGAGCATGTTGTCCAGGCTAGACGAATCCGAGCCGGTGCGGTTGACCAGGGGGGCGATGGCCTCGATGTCCGGCAGCAGCGGCGTCTTGAACTTGCCGGTCCTGGCTTCGGCCCAGTTACGGTTGCCGGTGATGGTGTTGATCTCGCCGTTGTGGGCCAGGAGGCGGAAGGGCTGGGCCAGGGGCCAGCGCGGCATGGTGTTGGTCGAGAAACGCTGGTGAAAAACGCAGATCCCGCTCTCCAGTTCCGGATCGGCCAGATCGGGAAAAAAGCCGGGCAGGTCGGCGGGCATCATCAACCCCTTGTAGACAATCACCCCTTCGCTGAGGCTGACGATATAGAAGTCAGGGTCCGAGGTGAGTCGTTTTTCCGCTTTGCGCCGGGCAATAAGGAGCCGGGCTCTCAGTTGCTCACGGCTTATGCCCTCGCAGTTGATAAAGACATGATAAAAGAGCGGCAGGCTCGCAAGAGCAATGGGACCAAGACAGTCGGGTTGGGTGGGGATCTGGCGCCAACCGGCGACGTGCAGTCCTTCGGCAACCAGTTCCGCCTCCAGGATACGCTGTGCCGCTGCGGCTTTTTCATGCTCCTGGCTCAGCATCAGGGTGCCGACGCCGTACAGCGGGGTCAGCTCGGTCCGGCAGCATTCCCGCGCCTTCTTGCGGAGAAACCCATCCGGTTTCTGCAGTAGTAGGCCGCAACCGTCACCGGTGCGGCCATCAGCGGCAATCCCACCCCGGTGAGTCATGCAGGTCAGCGCCTCGATGGCGGTCTGCACCAGGCGGTGGCTGGGTTTGCCCTTGAGGTGAGCAATCAGGCCAAAGCCGCAATTGTCCTTGTATTCGTTGAGATCGTAGAGCCCTTTCATGGTCCTCTGTACGGTAAAGAAATCTGAGCGATCAGTAAAGCACCGCCCGTGGTTGAACGCAACAGGAATTGTTCCTGGAAGATAGGGGCAAATCTCGGAGTTGCCCGGTGATGCCTGCGTCATCGACTCTTTGGTTGACAGTTTACGCCTTTCCTATAGACTGAAACCATAAGTCCGAAGTATGGAATCAAGCATATTTTGTACCGGCAATCGGCCCGATGTTCCCTTCATATCGTTTTTCCTGTCCACAACAGTCAACCTGAATCAGATCCCATGCACATTGCCACCACCCATCGCAACACCGATTTTGACGGGCTGGCGTCCATCGTCGCCGCGACCCTTCTTTATCCCGGCACCGTCGCTGTGTGTCCGAAAAACGTCAACCCCAATGTCCACCGCTTTCTTTCGCTCCACAAAACCTCTTTTGACATCATCCTGGCCGGAGAAGTGGACCTTGATAGCGTGACCCGCCTGATTGTCACCGACACCAACCAGTGGCGGCGGCTCGACCGGGTGGAGCCTCTTAAGGATAGGGAAGGGGTCGAACTGCTGCTCTGGGATCACCACCTGGGCATCGGCGATCTTAACCCCCACTGGCAGTGCGTCGAAAAAATTGGAGCCACCATCACCCTGCTGGTTCGCGAAATCCAACAGCAGAATCTGCGCCTGACCCCTCTGCAGGCCACCCTGTTTCTCCTTGGTCTCTACGAGGATACCGGCCAGTTGACCTTCAGCTCCACCACTCCTGAGGATGCACGGACGGCCGCTTTTCTCCTTGAGCAGGGAGCGGATCTGAACATTGCGGTTGATTTTCTCAACATGGCCTATGGCGAGGTCCAGAAAAAGGTGTTGTTCCGTCTGATGCGCGACGCCGAACAGCACGAGATCAAGGGCAAGCGGGTCGGCATCGGCGTGGTCAATATCAATAAACACGTCGAATTGGCCATGGTGGTGCAGTTGTACAGCAAGATCGTCAATGCCGATGCGGTGTTCGTGGTCTTTGTCAACGAGAGCGGCGGCTATTTTATCATCGGCCGCAGCGGCACACCCGATATCAACGTCAACACCATTCTGCAGCGATTCGGCGGTGGCGGCCATCCCGGTGCCGGTTCAGCCACGATCAACGATACTCATGTAGCCGCCGGTGAGATCCGGCAGAAAATCATCGCAGCCCTCCATGAGGTCCAGCGGGGCGGTGCCCTGGTGGCCGACATGATGTCTTTTCCGGTGACCAGTGTGGCGCCGGACACGCCGATGCACGAAATTCGGCACATCATGGAAGAGGGGAAAATTCGCGGTGTGGTGGTCGAGGAGGAGGAGTGCCTGCGCGGCATTGTGGTGCTGTGGGATCTGAAAAAGCTGAAGCAGAACAAGCAGTGGAACAGCCCGGTCAAGGCCTTTATGAACCGCAAGGTGGCGACCATCTCGCCCGAGGCCCTGGCCAGTGAGGCGGCGGATCTGATGGTGCGCAAAAATATCGGTCATCTGCCGGTGGTGCAGGGCGAAAAGGTGATCGGGATCGTCACCCGCACCGACATTATCAATTATCTCTACGGCATGCTGCCGGCTTGAGACGCAACGGTAGGGTCGTGAGACCAGGATCGTTGCGCCCTCATTGAAGGAGTCGAAGTGTTCAAGTATTTCTTGCCCAAGGAAGATGAGAGAAGCTCTCATGTGAGCAGCCGTTCGTTTGCTTGACTCATGCTGCGATGTGGTTTTTTCGTTGTTTGCAACCAATAATAATCGTCGAGAAGCGTGATAGGTTCTTTGCATGGAACAGATTTTCAGGCGTTAGCGGGTTGTGCCGGGTTGTCATGGGAATCGGCAGGAAAGTGCAATTCCGGGCAGGAAAGAATTTTATCGGGAAACATCATTCATGATGCGAGCGGTTCATACATCAAAGTTTGTCAGAGTGTTGAGTGTCCTCTGCCTGGGACTTGCCAGTCAGGCCCATGCGGCAAATACCGGGACAAACGAATATCTGGATATGGATATCGGCCAATTGATGAACATCACCGTGACCTCGGTGGCCAAGAAGGCCCAACCTTTGTCCGATGCGGCGGCGGCGGTGTTTGTCATCACCCAGGAAGATATTCGTCGTTCCGGGGTGACCACCATCCCCGACGCCTTGGCCATGGCGCCGGGACTGCAGGTCGACAAGATCAGCGCCTCGAAATGGTCAGTTTCCTCCCGTGGCTTTGCCGGTTTCACCTCCAATAAACTCCTGGTGCTGATGGACGTTCGCTCGGTCTATTCCCCGGCCTACAGCGGCACTTACTGGGACAACCAGAATACGCTCTTAGAAGATATCGACCGCATTGAGGTCATCCGCGGGCCGGGTGGGACCCTGTGGGGCGCCAATGCCGTCAACGGCGTGATTAATATCATCACCAAAAAGGCCGAGGACACCCAGGGCGGGCTGGTTCGGGCCAGCGCGGGCACCCAGGAAACCTTCTCCAGCGCCGCCCGTTACG
>JBBQCO010000017.1:0-38752 GCA_038318785.1 Desulfobulbales bacterium
CCGGTAATTCTGATACGGCTGATAGCTTGACTGATACAAGGTGACCCCTTTATAGGTCAAGGGTTGATTGACCTCAATATCCGTGGTTTGCACCGGGGTGTTCTTCTCGATAACCGTGACCCTGGAGCGGTATGTTTTCGGCATGCCGTTGGGGTAATATTCGATGGCAAAGGCGTCGCAACGAAGGTGAAAGCCGAGTTCGAGGTGTTCTCCACTCTTGAAAGCGACAAGATGATCGGTGCTTTCGCCTTCGGGCAGCATGATCGAACCCTTGAAGGCAAACTGAGGATTATGGAGGAGTTTGCGTGCTACTGCAGAGGAACCGACAAGGGCACCACCGAGGATAATCAGGATGGAACAATGAACCACATACACACCGAATCGAGTCCAGCCGCCTTTTTCGGCAAAGAAGAAACGTCCGGTTCCTTTTTCGGTCTTCCTGGCTTGCCAGCCTTGGGCTTTGAGGAGAGCCGCTACGCGCCCGTAAGCCGTCTCTAGGGGAACAGGAAGCTCTATTTCTTGGTGCAGCGGAAATTTAATTAACTGCTCGGGAGGCACGGTCAGACCGTCCCGGCGGAGGGTGCGAATCACCTGGGGAATGCGTTCCAAGCTGCAGACAATCAGGTTGAGTGCAAAAAGACCGAGCAGACCGAGAAACCACCAGGAATTGTACATGTCCGGTATATCAAGAAGCTGGAAGAACAGGGCTGTCTTTGGGCCGTACTTCTCGATATAGAACGCGTGCGGGTTGTTCTGGGGGATGAGCGTGCCGATGATCGAGGTCGAGGCCAGGAGGAAGAGCAGAAAGAGGGCCAGCTGGACCGAGGCGAACAGGCTGAGGAATGAATTTTTTTTGGGTAGGGTCATGGAAGTTTTCCGGGAAATCTACGGTCTAGGGGTGTCCAGGAGACAAGAAAAAAACTAGGATAATAATTTTAAAATCTTCCTTTAGCACGGAGCCGGCAAACCGGCAACAGACAAAAATAATGTTTTATGGGCACAATGTGGCATTTGGTTGATCAGCGGATCAACATCGAGGCGTTGGTGATCACCGCCATATCCTGTGCATTGGCTATATAACGGGCCGTTTCCTCGGCATTGATCCGGGTGACGCCAATCAGCCGACAGAGTTTATGTTGTAAGGATGTAACCATAAAAATTTGGATTCGTGCGGTCTTGGCCATCATTGCCAAGGCGGTGCCGCCGTTGCCGTTGTAGTGTTTGGTTAGATGGTCAAAGGCAGCCTCCTGGTTCCCCATCTCAAAATAGGGGAGAAAGGAGGTGGAGCCGATGCCGTCGGCGCATTCGGCCAGCAGAATCAGCGTGCCGTTGTCACGGACAAAGGCGGCGGCGTTGTCGATGGCTTTGTGGGCTTGAATGAAATTGACGTCCTTGGGATACCCTCCGGCTGAAGCCAGGACCAGATCGTACTGTTTGCCGGACCCGGCACGGTAGAGGGCATCATGTTCCCGGCAGGCGGCAAGAAAGTCATCGTAGGTTGCACCGAAGCGAAAGGCTGCGACCTCGCCGTGACTGTCGAGCAGGCCATGGATGGAGAGATAGGCCGGCAGCATGCGGTCGATCTCGGCCAGGTCTTCGGCAAGAGGGTTGCCGTATAATTGACCCGAGCGGCAGCCAGGGGCCAATATACGTTGCTTGGCGTCAAGAAACAACCGGTGATTCCAGTGGATGGCCTCCTGTTCACCCAATCCGGGAAACAGCAGCTTGCGACCGCCACCGAACCCGGCGAAATAATGATGGGAAATCGCACCGACGGTGAGAATCAGAGCCGCATGCAGCAGGTCCTCTCGGATACGGACCGGCGTTCCCCTGCTGGTTTGGCCCAGTTCAACAAAGCGAACTGGCTCGATGCTCCAGTGGTGGATAAAGGGATACTCTGCATAGATTGGCCCGTAGGCCGCTCGAGATTCGGCATTGCTCTGGGGGGCATGGGTGCCGTAGGCAATGTAAAAAATGATTTGTGTTTTCTCTGCTCCACGTTCAAGTAACGCTGCCGTCAGCCAGGGCAATACCGTTGGATAGCCGCAGAGGCGGGTCTTGTCGGCGACGATGATGGCGATGGGCCCTTGGGGAAGATTCGGGGGGAGGAACTGGTTCAACCCGGCCTGGAAAGATTCGCGGTTGATCGATCGCGCAGGTTCGCGGGTTGCAAGGATCTCGGCATGGGCGGCAACCGCGCATGTCAAATGGCCCCTGCCGTAGCGCAGGGCAAGGGTGCTTGGGAGGCTCATTGAGGCGGTTCGGTCAGGGCTTGTTGGATGAGTTCCAGGGTGTGCACCGCTTTGACGGGCAGTCCGGCGCGGTCGACGATATCCTGCAGTTGCAGGATGCAGCCGGGACAACCGCTGGCAATCATTTCAACACGACTGGCCTGGATGCCCGCCACCTTACGGTCACCGATCGATCGGCTCAATTCAGGATGGGCAGCGGTGAAGGTGCCTCCCAGGCCGCAGCAGAGGCCGGCATCCTCCATCTCGACGAACTCAATTTGGGGCAGGGCCCGCAGAAGTTGGCGCGGTTGCTGGGTGATGCCGGCGGTGCGGAGATGGCAGGGATCGTGGTAGGTGACCCGGAGAGGCTGGCGCCATCGGGGCAGGGCCGCCAGCTTATCGATGAGCCCTTGCTGCGCGAGAAAGACATGGATGTCGACGAGTTCGCCTTCAAAGGGGTTGCCCGTCTTGGCCGCATAGTGACCGGCGAGCATCCCATGGCAGGAGGCGCAGGCAGTGAGGATGGTTTCGACCTTGCGGTTCGCAAAGGCCTCGACATTCGTTTTCGCCAGTTTGTCGATCAGCGGGCCATTGCCCGAAGAGAGGGCCGGCATGCCGCAGCAGCCCTGGTCTCTGGGGAGAAAGACCGAATACCCCAGGCTGTGGGGCAGCCGGACCAGGATCTCTCCCACCTGGGGATAGAGGTAGGTGAGAGCGCAACCGGCAAAAACGCCAAGCACCGGTTTATCCGCTTCGCCCTCGAGCAATTCGGGAACGCGGGCAAAGAGATTGCGTTCGGGGAGGGGCGGCAGGCTGCGGTTCTTGAGAATATCCGGGGAAAACCGTAGGCGCAGGCCGCTGGTCTCGGGGATTTTTTTGAACAGCAGCGGTGAGAACAGGTCCGCGCCCTTGAGCAAGGTCTTGAGCAGCACCTTTGATCCGGTCAGCGCCGCCACTCCTTTGCCGATTGGCGAGAGTCCCTGATCATCGGTGATCCGCCGCCTGAGTGCACCGACAATACCGTCGGTCGGCACCCGATTGGGGCATTTGACCACACAGGAACCGCAGAGCAGGCAGAGGCTCATCTCGTCGCGCAACCGTTCTTCCAGCCCGACCTCACCGGCAAGGACCGAGGCTGCTAAAACGATCTTGCCACGCGCCACCGAACCTTCCCGGCCGGTCTCCAAGTAGACCGGACAATGGGCCTGACAGGCGCCGCAGCGCACGCATTGGGCGATATCGTCTCGGTAATCTTCAAGTGTTTTCTGCTCAACCATGGCGTCTCAGGATAATGGGGCCCCGGTGGCCGCAACCGGCGCATCTTCTAAAAAAATCTTGCCCGGATTCATGATGTTGTTGGGATCCAGGGCCTGTTTGATCAATCGCATTGTGGCCAGGGTCGCCTGATCCAACTCCATGCCGATATAGGGGGCCTTGGACGTGCCGATACCGTGCTCGCCGCTCACCGATCCGCCGAGGTCGACGGTGGTGCGAAAGATCTCGTTCAGGGCCAGCTGCACCTTCTCTTCCATGCCCGCCTCAGCCAGATCGACCATGACGTTGACATGGATATTGCCATCACCTGCGTGGCCGAAGTTGACGATCGGTACCCCGTAGCGATTCGCTATGGCCTCCAGGGCCCGGATCATTTCCGGTACCTTGGAGCGGGGCACGACAATGTCCTCGTTGAACTTGTTGGGGTTGAGCGTACGCAGGCTGGGGCTGACACTGCGCCGGACCTTCCAGATGGCCTCCGATTCCTCGCTGGTTTCGGCGACTCGGGTTTCCAGGACGCCTAATGGTTGGATAATGGCAATGATCTTTCCGGCCTGAGCATCGAGCTGTTCTCTGTCGCCATCGACTTCGATGATCAGGACCGCCCGGCAGGCCAGCGGCAGGTCGAGCGTGGTGGACTTGCGGACGCAGTCGATGGCCGACCCGTCCATGAACTCCAGAGTGGTGGGGATGATCTTGCCCCGGATAATGGCCGAAACCGCCTGGGCCGCTCCGTCGATGGACTTGAAGGCAACCAGCATGGTCTTGCGGGCCTCGGGTTTGGGCAGCAGGCGCAGGGTAATCCGGGTGACAATACCCAAGGTCCCCTCGGAGCCGACAAAAAGCCGGGTCAGATCATAGCCAACCACGTTTTTCATGGTCCGGCCGCCGGTATGGATGATCGCACCGGTCGGCGTGACAACTTCCAGACCCAGCACATAATCCCTGGTCACACCGTACTTGACGCAGCGCGGCCCGCCGGCGCATTCGGCAATGTTGCCGCCCAGGGTGGAGAAATCCTTGGAGGCCGGATCAGGCGGATAGAAAAGGCCCAGCCGCTCCACCTCCTTCTGCAACCGTCCGGTGATGACGCCGGGTTCAACAACAGCGATCAGGTTGTCGGTGTCGATTTCCAGAATCCGGTTCATCCGGGTGAGCACGAGCACAATCCCGCCATGGATGGGCAGACTGCCGCCGGTAAAGCCGCTGCCGGCGCCACGGGGGAGGAGGGGAATGTTCTCGGCGTTGGCCAGACGAACGATTCGGCTGATTTCGTCAGTATTGGCCGGATGCACCACCAGATCCGGCAAGCACTGCCGCTGGGTGGCGTCAAAGGAATGGGTGATCCGGTCGACTGTCTCGCTTGAGACATTATCCGGGCCAACGATATCCGCCAGTTTGGCCAGGAGGCGATCCTTCAGTATTGTTTCCACACTGTACCCCAGGCTATGCCTTGCCGCCCGAGGGCAGGTGCACGGTCATTTGCGGGAAAGGAATCTCCCAGTTGTTGGCGTTACAGCAGTCCACGCACCATTTTGCCAGGGCCCGTTCGATCCGGCGGTAGGCCGGGGCCTGGTCGCCCTTGAAATCCGCCAGAACCGCCACATCCAGAGACGAGGCTCCGGCCTGGAGGAAATCCACCGACAGGCTGAGGCAGTCTTCAGCGTAGCCGTTTTCCTCCAGTTTTTTCTGGAGAAAGGTTTTCATTGTTTCCAGGACGGTGGTGGTAATCTCGGCCTGCAGGTTGTAGGAGAGGCCGAAGACCACGCGGAGGCTGAAGTTGCGCGAGAGGTTAGCCGGCGACATGCCGAGGAAAGCATCGGTCTGGTAGACCGTCCGTCGGCCGCCCAGTTCAACCACCTCCACCTGTTCGTGGGAGAGGCTGACCACCTTGGCAAAGGGCTTGCCGTCAATCGCGATCCAATCTCCCCGCTTGCAGGGAAACCAGGGCTCTTCGTTGTGATAGGGGCGGGAGACAAGCCCAATCATGTTTTCAATTGGGATGCGCAGGTGCATGGCCAGGGCCGGGTTGTAGAGCTTGCAGAAGACGTTAATTGCTTCAACCTTCCAGGGCACGCCATTATAAATGATGCGCTCGCCTTCGCGGATCGAGCCCATATTCAGCACCAGCCGGACCTGCTGCCACATCTTGGGCAGAGTTTGGCGGACCGTCCAGGCCAGACCGACGAAGAGGATGATTGTGGCACTCAACAGCAGCCAGTCCTCAGCAGTGTAGAGGACGAAAATTAAACCGCAAATTGCTGATACAACCGAAAATACCTGAAAGAAAATGTCAAGGACGCGGACATGGATAGGCCGCTGATCCTTCCGGGCACCGGGGAGGACAAAAAAAATCAGGCGGGCGAGCAGGCGGCAGGCCAGGAGGATGCCCACAAAAGCGAATAAGGCGATCAGCAGGTACAAGCCGCGGTTGCGGAAAAATTCCCGAACCGAATTCCCGGAGCTTTGCAGCAGTGAAACATCCTTATCCTCCAGCTTCGCCAGTTCCCGCTGGGCCAGATCCAATTTGCTGTTGATCCGCTTCTCCATGTTCTGCCAGGCGGGCAGCAGTTCTCCCAGATGGGTTTTGATGTTGGGAGTTTTTGTCTCGTTGATCAGCCGGTTGAGATGCTCCACCGCCCGGCTGGCCGTGGCTACCTGTTTGTTGTAGCCGGCGATAGTATCTTTGAGGTCAGATTTCTGCCGCGCGCGGGCTGTCAGTTGCTTCAATTCCTTGATGCTGGGTTCCAGCAGGGCGGCCAGTTCGTCTTCAAAACTGAAGGTGACTTTTTCTTGGTTGGAAAATGCCTCGGGAGCCACTCCGGTGGCGATTCGCTCAAAATCAGCGCCAGTTTCGGAGAGCTGTTTATCCAGTTTGGTCAGTTCTTCCTGCAGCGCCTGTTTCTCCGCTTCGGAAGCACTGGCCTTCAACTTTTTGGTGGTGACGGTGATTTGCTGTTTGATGTTTTTCTGCAGCTCCACCAAAGAGGTCAGCATGTCCAGGATATCACTGGTTTGTTCCGCCTCTTCCTGCTGGCGCAATTTTTTGGTCAGGACCGATTCGAAGGTGATTTGCGGTTCGGGCTCTTCGGCTGAGGTTTTTGTATGTTGTGAGCGGATGCCGGAGAGCAGGGGCGGCGTGGCCGTTACCTGGCGAAGATTTATTGGGTAAGGGAAGACCTGGAACCAAAGTGAGGCTTGTTGTATGGCCGATTCCGATTCATCGACTGCGGCGGCGATCAGAGGCGGGACATTGTTGCCCGGCCCGACGCTCTTTGCCGTGGCATTGGTTTTGTTTCGCTGGCTTGGTCGTGCCGCTTTCTTGGCCGGAGGGGGCGCGGCTGAGGGTGCGTTCTCGACTTTTTTAGGCTCCGTGGCAGGTTGAACGGAGGTTGATGGTGCTGCCTGCGGTTTGTTGAACAACGGGGCGGTGGCTGGAAAGGATGGAGCTGAGGGCGGTGCCGGAAGGGGCAGCCACTCCGGTTGTTTGCCCGCCTGGGTCGATGGCTGCTGGGGCGCGATCAGCAGCGGCGGGGCAGCCGGTTCCGGGGCGGCCTTTTGCTCATCGGCAAAGGCATGGAAGGCAAGAGCCAGAATGAGCGAACACAGCAGAGGGATGCGCATGATCAGGTCCGTTTCGGGGTGGGTTGAGGGATTGATATCATCGGTTAGAGGCGGTGACGAGTGCGACAAGTGGCAATCGCAACCATTGCATCCGGCGGAGGTTCTCTTTGCCTGTCTTCAACGAGGTCTTGGCCAGCGAATGGACCAGCGTTTCAGGGCGCCAGCCGTTCGATGGTCCAGTTGTTGTCCTCGAGGCGGTAGAGAAAACGATCATGGAGCCGGCTGGTCTGGCCCTGCCAGAATTCAACGGTGACGGGCCGGACCCGATACCCGCCCCAGAAATCGGGCAGGGGGATTTCACCTTTGAGAAATTTGCTTTTAATTTTATCGAGTTCCATCATTAACAGCTGGCGGGAGTTGAGAATCGAACTCTGTTTGGAAATCCACGCGCCCAACTGACTGTCGCGCGGCCGGCTGGCAAAGTAGCGGGCCGATTCGGCGGTGCTGACCTTTTCGGCGATCCCGGTGACCGCCACCTGGCGCGCCAGTTTGATCCAGGGGAAGAGCAGGGCAACGTGTTGGTTTTCTTGAATCTGCTCGGCCTTGCGGCTGCTGTAGTTGGTAAAGAAGACAAAACCGTTTCGGTCAAACAGTTTGAGCAGCACCGTACGCAGGGTTGGCTGGCCATCCATGCCGACCGTGGCTAGGGCCATGGCGTTGGGTTCGGGCAAATTCGCCTTGCAGGCTTCGTCGAACCAACGCTCAAACTGGTGAAATGGGTCAGGCGCCAGCATATCCCGGCTGAGTACCGGGTTGGCATATTCTTTCCGCAATCCTTTGATATCCATCTCTTCCCTCCGTTGGGCACATTACCCCAGCAAGATAAGCCGAACTCTCTAGCAGGTCAACACTCTCTTGTTAAGAGTTTATTTCTTCCACGGGTTTTCAGTCGCATGGCAAAGTTGACCCTGGTCGATTTTTATCTTGTGCCGGAAAAAGGCTTTTGTTAAAAGTTGACTGGAGTCAACTTTTATTCATACTTGGGAACGGTGCCGATGGCGGGAAAAAGAGAACAAAACAAACGGCGGACCAAGTTGGCCATCCTGGAGGCGGCGGTACGCCTGTTTACCACCAAAGGATATGATCGCACCAGCATCACCGATCTGGCCAGCGAGGCGGGCATCGGCAAGGGAACCATCTATTCCTATTTTCGCAAAAAGAGCGAGATTTTCCTCGCCTTTTGCGAGGAGCAATTGGAGGTAACCAAGGCGGCGATCATCCAAACGGAAACCTCGCCCATGCCCCTGATTGACCGGTTGCTGGCCATCTATCACCAAGATTTTCGCTTCATCCATCAGAATCCCGAATTTGGCAGGTTGCTGATGCGGGAGACCTTTTTCCCCCTTGATTTGAATCTGGAACAGTCAAGAAGGCTCGACAATCGCTATATGGCCCTATTGGTTCCCCTGCTACAAAAAGCTCAACTCCAGGGCGAGCTACGCCGCGACCTGGAGTTGACCCTGGTCCTTGGCCATTTCTACGGGCTCTACACCATGGTGGTCTCAGCCTGGTTTACCGGGCGCCTGCTCACCGAGGAGGATGTGCTTATGGCACTGCATGCCCTTTTTGAACAGGCGCTCCAAGGTCTGGCCCCACCCCGGCCGCACCAGTCATAAAAGGAGAGTATGATTAATCCTGTCTCACCCCCTTTTTCGATGAAGGGTCGTCTGCTTTACTTTATCTGGAAACATCTACCCTGGTTTGTCATCCTGGGGCTGGTGGGGTTGATGTTTCTTTTCACAGGTTTTGTTCTCGGTAAGAAAGAACGGTTGGAAGAAGCCAAGAAGGCAGCCCATGTCGAGCAGAAAAAACAGGTGAACGCCGTCCTGCTCGTAGTGCAGCCCCGGCCCATCGAGGACGTCATTAATCTGCCCGGAACCATCGAGCCCTGGACCCGGCTGGAGCTGCTGGCCAAGGTCAGCGGCGCCATTACCGAAGTCAAGGTCCGCGAGGGAGATGCGGTCAAAACCGGCCAGGTCCTCGCTCAGATCGATGCCGATGACTACCGAATCGCCCTCGATGCCGCCAAGGCTGCCCAAGCCTTGGCCAAGGCCGACTACGAACGCGGCCGGACCATGCACCAGAGCAAGGTCATTGCGGTGGCCAACCTTGAATCCCTGGCCGCTCGTCTGCAGACAGCCGGCGCCGAAATGGAACGGGCGCAGGTGCAACTCGCCCGCTGCGTCATCACTGCGCCCATGGACTGCGTGGTCAAACGGCTCGACGCCAAGGTGGGCTTGTATCTGAGCGTTGGCGATCCCCTGGCTGAACTCTTGCAGATCGACCGGGTCAAGGCGGTGGTTGGCATTCCCGAGTCGGATGTCGATGCGGTCCGCCGCCTTGATCAGGTCGGGTTGAGTATCAAGGCCCTGGCGGACCGGCAACTGGTCGGCCGGCGACACTATCTGGCCCCGTCTCCGGACGCTGGGGCCTATCTGTTCAGGCTGGAATTGGCCCTGGAAAATCCGGACCACGAGATCCTGCCCGGCATGTTCTTCCGCGCCCGCCTCGTTAAAGAGCGCTTTCCTCAGGCCTTGGCCGTGCCGCTGTACGCCATTATCAGTCGCGGCGACGAGCAGTACGTCTTTGTGGCCGAGGGCGAGACCGTGCGCAAGCAGCCGGTCCGGCTCGGGGTGATCGAGAAATGGGAGGTGCAGATTACCGAGGGGCTGCAGGCCGGCGACCGGGTGCTGCTTGAAGGCCAGCGTGAGGTCGAGGACGGGCAGGGGATCAAGGTCATCAAGACGGTCAGCGATCCGAAAGAGATTAAGTTATGATCATCTCCGATACCGCGGTCAAAAACAGCATCACCGTGATGGTGTTGGCCTTTCTTATCCTCGTGTTCGGTGTCTATTGCTATCGGGTCCTGCCGCGGGAGAGCGATCCCGATATCACCATTCCCAACGTGTTCATCTCCACCAATTACCGGGGTGTTTCCTCCATTGATATGGAAACCTCGGTGACCGTGGAAATCGAGAAAAAACTCAAAGGATTGGACGGACTGAAAAAGATCCAATCAGTCAGTTCCGAGGGCAACTCCTCGATCAACGTCGAATTCGTCACCGGTACCGATATCAATCAGGCCCTGCAGGATGTCAAGGACAAGGTCGACGAGGCCATGGGCGAGTTGCCCGACGATCTCGACGAAGACCCTTCGGTTTTTGAAGTCAATTTTTCCGAGATGCCGATCGTGGTCTTTTCCCTCTCCGGAACCTGCGGCCTGCCGGCGCTGAAAAAGATCGCCGACGATCTGGAGGACGAGATCGAGGCGGTCACCGGGGTGCTGGAGGTGGATGTGACCGGCGGGGTGGAGCGCGAGATCCGGGTGGAGGTCGCGCCGGAAAAGCTCAGTTTCTATGGCCTGAGCTTCGATGCCCTGCAACAGGTGGTCAAGAGCGAGAATCAGAACACTTCGGGAGGCGCCCTCCGCCTGGGGGCTGGCCGCTTTCTCCTTCGGGTTCCCGGTGAATTTGCCACCCCGGAGGAGATCTTTTGGCTGGTGGTCGGCATCCACAAGGGCCAGCCGGTCTATCTCAAGGATGTGGCCGCAGTCAAGGATGGCTTCAAAGAGGAAACCAGCCGCGCCCGCCTGGACGGCCGCGAGGCGGTCAATATTGCGGTCAAGAAACGTTCCGGCGAAAACATCATCGCCATCAGCAAGGAGATCGACCGCCTGCTTGAGCAGCAGCAGGCGACTTGGCCGCAGGGCACGGAAATCACCAAGGTGCTGGACAAGGCCAAGGATATCGACATCATGGTGGCTGATCTGGAGAACAACATCCTCTCCGGACTGGTGCTGGTACTGGCGGTGGTCTTTTTCGCCATGGGGTTGCGTAACGCCATTATGGTCAGCATGGCCATTCCCTTTTCCATGCTACTCACCTTTACCGTTCTCTATGTGATGGGTATCACCCTCAACATGGTGGTTTTGTTCAGCCTGACCCTGGCCCTGGGCATGCTGGTGGATAATGCCATCGTCATTGTCGAGAACATCCACCGGTTCATGGAACAGGGGGCGGGTAGGGTGGAGGCGGCAATGCGCGCCACCTCCGAGGTGGCTTATCCGGTCATCGGCTCGACCCTCACCACCCTGGCCGCCTTTGCGCCCATGCTCTACTGGCCGGGGATCATGGGTGAATTCATGAGCTATCTGCCGCTCACCCTGATCGTCACCCTCGTCGCCAGTCTGTTCGTCGCCCTGGTGATCAATCCGGCCTTGGCCTCGCTGTTTATGCGGGAAAAACAGCACGGCACCGTCGATCGCAAGGTCCTGGACTCGGCCCTGTCGGTGGAGGAACCGGTTGCCCTCGACACCTTCTGGCTGAAGCGCTATGCCGGCCTGCTCCACTTCTGCCTGGAACACCCCCTGGTGATCATCGCGGGAGCCTTTGCCGTGCTGGTGCTGATGGTCCAGGGCTGGCTGCTGGTGATCGGCCTGGAAAAGCCGGTGGAGTTTTTTCCCGAGATCGAGCCCAAGAGCATGTACGTCAATATTGAGACCCCGGAAGGGGCGGATCTCGACTACATCGATCGGGTCATGCAGCGTCTGGAAATGGCGGTGGCCGGAGCGAATCCCCAAACCGTGGCCGCCGATGGATTTGGCCGCGAGCAATACCAGCACACCCTGGCGCCCAAGGCGTATACCAATAACTCCGGGCAAGCCTACCGGGGCTCCAGCGATCTGGAAAACATCAAAACCATTTACATGAAGGGCGTGGTCTCAGCCCCGCCGGGATCAGCCTTTGATCCTAACACCCCCAGCCATATCGGAGTGCGGTTTCTTGATCTCCAGGACCGCAAGGAATCCTCGCATGCCACGGTCGAGACCATCCGTAAGCGCGTTGCGGACATTCCCGGCGGCAAGGTGACCATTGCCATGGAAGAGGAGGGCCCTCCCACCGGGGCACCGATCAACATCGAGATTGCCGGCGATGATTTTGCGGTGCTGGGCGAGATCGCCAAAAAAATCAAAATGATCCTTGCCGAGCTGCCACAGGTCAAGGATATCCGCGACGATTTCAACGAGGGCACGCCGTCGGTCCAGGTGCGGGTCGACCGGCAGAAGGCGGCCCTGTTCGGTCTCTCCACCGACGCCATCGGTTTTGCCCTCAAAACCGCCTACAACGGCCTGGATGTTTCCACCTACCGCGAGGGCAACGACGACTTTGACATCACCGTGCAACTGGCCGAGGCCGACCGGAAGGTGGTGGATGTGCTGGGCGAGTTCATCATCCCGGCGCCCAACGGCCAGCGGGTGCCGCTCTCCACCCTGTCCACGGTCCGTTTTGCCGGGGCCATCGGCGACATCACCCGGATCAACAACGAGCGGGTGGTGACGGTCAAGGCCAATGTCGACGAAACCACAACCACCGGCCCGGTGATGCGCGCCCAGGCCGAGGAGATGCTCAAAACCCTGGCCCTGCCTTCCGGTTACCGGGTCAAATTCACCGGTGAATTCGAGTTCCAGCAGGAATCCGAGGCCTTTCTTTCCAAGGCCTTTGTTGTTGCTCTGCTGTTGATCTTTCTGGTGCTGGTGGCCCAGTTCAATTCCATCAGCCAGCCCTTTTTGATCATGACCTCGGTGATCCTCAGCCTGGGTGGGGCCTTCCTCGGTCTGATGCTCCACGGGCAGCCTTTCGGCATCATCATGACCGGAGTCGGGGTGATATCACTGGCCGGGGTGGTGGTCAACAATGCCATTGTCCTCATCGATTACACCAACAAGCTGATGGCGCGCGGTTATCCGCTCAAGGAGGCGGTGATCGGGGCCGGGGCCACCCGGCTGCGGCCGGTGCTATTGACTGCGATCACCACCATTCTTGGCCTGGTGCCGATGATTACCGGGGTGTCCTACGACTTCCACAATTTCTCCATCGCCTGGGTCAGCGAATCAAGTCAGTGGTGGCGCAGCATGGCAGTGGTGGTGGCCTGGGGCCTGACCATCGCCACTTTTCTTACTTTGGTGGTGGTGCCGTCGATGTACTATCTCCTGCAGCGGAGTAAGGAGCGGTCAAACGACATGCGCGCATGGCTGCACACCAAATACTGGGGGCTTTTCCAACGGTTGTTCGGCGAGGATGCCGGTCACCGTTGAGCGCGGCAACCGGGCAGGGCGGTCAGGCGGCGATCATGGCCTCGAGCAGGGCGGGCAGAGCCGAGGCGCTTGGTTCTTGCACAAAGAAGCCGCGAGCGCTTTTTTGGGCCAGTTGGGTAAAGGGGTTGGCTTCGATGTTGACGTCAATGATCACCCCGTCGCGCTGATAGACCTCGCGGGCTACCTGGTTGGGGAGATTGGTGGCCCCGGCCGTGCCGACGACGATCAGGAGCGCCGTGTTTTGGGCGGTTTTGAGCGAGCTGTAAAAGTGGTAGTGATGTTCGTTGTAGCTTTCGTCAAACAGCAGGATGTGCGGCCGGGACCGCGCCCCGCAGAGCGGACACCGCAGGTGCTCCCGGTCGCTGTCGGTCAGGCCCTCTTCCTTGCTCTTGGGGCGGACAGCAGCCGGGATCGGATAGAAGGCCTCGCTGCATTCCAGGGAACAGCGCATGTAAAAGACGTTACCATGTATCTGATAGGTGCGAGGCAAGGTGTTGCCGGCCCGCAGATGGAGGCCGTCGACGTTTTGGGTGATCAAAGTAAAGCGGTCACCGAAGTGCTGTTCCATTGCCACCAAGGCCAGATGGCCGGGATTGGGCTCGGCTGCGCCGCAGACGCCCATACGGTACAAATACCATTTCCAGACCTCGTCGGGCATCTGGCAGAACATGTGGAAGGTGGCCATTTCCTGCGGCTGGTAGACCGTTGAGCCGACGGTCCAGTAGCCTTCAGGGCCACGAAAAGTGGGGATGCCGCTCTCCGCTGAAATACCGGCCCCGGTCAGCACGGTGATCTTGCCGGTACCCCCGGCGATTTCTCGCAGCACCCTTCGCACTTCCTCTTGCATGACTGTGCTCCCCTGAAAAAGAATTGGTCACGCCGCTTTGGCAGGCATCATTGGAAAAATCATTTTTTGTTCAACAGCTGTTTGTATTAAGTCCAGAAAAACAACTTTTTCAAGGAGATTGTAACGCCACTCTTCGCCCCTTGGCTCTTTTGTCCCCTCAGGGTCTTCCTGAGCAAATAGACCGGTGACCTTTGGGGTACATTCGTGGTATATTGTAACCGTTGCCAACAACCAACAATGAGCAACAGGGAAGGTGCATCATGAAATATCGTTTGCTTGCCATTGCGTTTTTTTTGCTGACCTGCGGCGGTTGTGTCGGTTATTACGGGGATCCCTACTCGTACGGCCCCTATTATTATCCCTACAGCTCCTATTATTCCCCTGCCTACAGGTCACCCGCGGTCTATTACGATCCCGGCTGGGCACTTTTCTATCCGAGCTTCTATTTTGGCTCCGGCTATTATGGCCATTATGGCTATCGGGGTTATCGGGGCTATCCGGGTTATCGCGGCTATCGAGGATATCCTCACCGTGGTGGTGGCAGACGCTAATCGGGTAGCCGGTGGAACTGGGCCATAAATGGACACAATGAGCCGGTTGGGAACGCTCTTCCGGCTTGCACCATCGCATGGCGATCTTTTTTTGGGCTTTCACCCCTCATTGAGCATCTCAAGGCCATAACCTGGTTTTGGATGTCCCCCCTCTACTCTCGTTTCGACTCAACAGACAATGCTCGATAATGAATCCTCGCTGCGGCTCAAGCTCCTCCGCTTTCCCCCGATCATCGGTGTGATCTACATCCATGCCTATGGCTCGATCATCCATTACTCGACCGGCAGTCTCGGCACCTCCGAACTCAATAGTGTCACTAACTTCATCCGCATTCTGATCTCAGAAGGGATCGCCCGAACAGCCGTCCCCCTCTTTTTTCTAATGTCGGGTTACCTTTTCTTTGCCACCTTCCATTGGTCTGAACGGACTTATCTCAGGAAGATAGGCTCCCGTTTGCGCAGTTTGCTTATCCCTTTTCTCTTCTGGAATATTCTGGTTCTCGCCTTCACGGTCGTGGTTCAGGCGATTCCGTCTATCCAGCCGTATTTCACCGGAACAGGCAAAAAGGTTATCGAATTCGGGGCCTATGATTATCTCAATGCACTCTTCGGCATCCAGGGATATCCGATTGCCTACCATTTCTGGTTCATCCGCGATCTCATACTCCTGGTTCTGCTGGCACCGGTTATCGCCGTCATCGTGCGCTTTATCCCTGTACTCTTTTTCTTGGCGGTATACCTCTGCTGGGTGACGGAAAGCTGGCCGATCTATGCGCCAGGGGCGGTGGGCGTGCTCTTTTTCTCCGCCGGCGCCTTGTGCGGCATCAAGGGGCAGAGCCTGTTTGCCTTTGATCGGTTTGGTACAGCCATTTGCCTCATCTATCTGCCGATCTTGCTCGCCGACGTCATCTGGTACGAGGCCTGGTTTAATGTTTATCTCCATCGAACCGGATTGATTGCCGGTGTCCTGGTGGCTCTGTATGCAACCAAATTGATCGCGCGCAGCGAGGGCTTGTGTAAAGCGCTTATCGCCCTTGGCGGCACCAGTTTCTTTGTCTATGCGGCCCATGAGCCTCTGCTTGGCATCACCCGCCTGCTGGCCTTCAAATACGTGCCGCTGGACGGGGCCTATACCATGCTCGCTCTCTATCTGGGCATCCCGGTGCTGATTATGGCGCTGTTGGTGCTCTGTCACCGCGTGCTGGCGGTTTTGTGCCCGCGTTCGCTCAGTCTGATAACTGGGGGCCGGTAAGTTTTTTTGATTGGGGTCGGAGGTTGGGCGGTACTTTCTTGTCGGTGCTTTTCTGGAACTTTTTTAGGTTATCCTTACTTGATTTCTACCCCCTAATCGTATAGGGTGCGATCCTAAACGATCAGGAAACAGTTTTCCTTGTTCGTGGCAGGCCGAATTTTTCTTTTCGGCTGTACCCCCCATTTAAATACAGCCCCAGTTTTTGCCTTTTTCCTGCGGCTGGTCTCAATTGTACTTTGCAAGGATCTGAAAACAATGCACATTCATTCCCTCGATACCTGGCGGCACTCGCATAATTTTCTGGCAGATACCGAGCAGGCCGAAAAAAATACGATTCGGGTTATGCTGTTGACCGCTGCCATGATGGCCATCGAAATTGTGGCGGGGATGGTGTTCGGATCCATGGCGCTGCTGGCCGACGGTTGGCACATGGCCACCCACGTGGCTGCCTTTGGCATTACCCTCTTTGTGTATCGGTATGCCCGCAGTCAGGCCGACAACCCCCAGTTCACCTTTGGCACCGGTAAGGTGAGTGTTTTGGGTGGATTTGCCAGCGCCGTGGCGTTGGCGGTGGTGGCCCTGGTCATGGCGCTGGAATCCATGATGCGCATGGTGCGCCCCGAGGCCATTCACTTCAACGAGGCCATTGGTGTTGCCGTCGCCGGCTTGCTCGTCAACCTGGTCAGCGGTTTCTTGCTGCATGAAGACCATGGCCATGATGATCACGCCCACGAACATTCTGACCATGATCACCACCAAGATCACAATCTGCGGGCCGCTTATCTGCATGTTTTGGCAGATGCCCTGACGTCGGTGCTGGCTATTTTTGCGCTGCTTATCGGGAAATATGCGGGATGGGTCTGGCTCGATCCGGCCATGGGAGTGGTGGGGGCAGCGGTGATCGGCCGATGGTCATACGGTCTGTTGCGGGATACCGGCAAGATCCTGCTCGACGGCGGTGTCGATGAACAAACCATGACGGCAATTCGGCGGGCTATTGAGGAAGACGCGGATAATCGCGTCACCGATCTCCATGTCTGGCATGTCGGGCCGGATACCTATGCCGCCGGGTTGGCGGTAGTGACTCATTCTCCTCGGAACCCGGATTACTATAAGCACCTGCTCCGGCACATCCCGCATCTTGCCCATGTCCTCATCGAGGTCAATCCTTGCCAGGGGGCACCCTGCATCAGCAGCTGAAGTCGGAACTGGAGCGGCGTCTCTTCGGCCATTGCCCGCAAGATCGGTTCGGTGGCCACTTGTTCATCACTGTGCTTGCCTATTAGGTGGCGTCAAACTTTACGGCATCAATGGCAATGGCCTCTCATTGCAATGGTCTTCTCAGTGCAACAAATGGCAACCGGCTAAACTTTTTTGTGCAGCGAAGTTTTGCTGATCGAGGCACACTGGGACAAGGGATCAAAGAGAGCGAGAGCCAGATTCTCGGCCGAGGACAAGGTCTAACGCTGCAGGTGAAAAAAGAGACCAGAAAAGGCCGATCACCATCGAACTGGTGCTCGGCCACACGAGGATGGACGGCGAGTCGGGGAAAGAAGATACATGCTCTGCTCTGTGGTGCAGGGTAAAATCATCCTCAGAAAGTTGAGAGAGAGGTTTGTTTTCCTTGCTCAGAAAAGGAGACAGTTTATACTTTGTCCCATCTTTTGTAAAATAATCCCTGTTTCAGATTGAAAAGAGGCTTTTGCTAGGACGACTGAACACTCTTCTTTGTTGAAGAAGAGGAACACCAAAGATTGGGCATAAATAAACACCTAAGCGAAGAATAACCTAAGTAAGAAGAACCGTCTTGCAAGGACATTTGAACTCTAACATGTACGAGGTGGATCATGATCGAATCATTGTATGCGCTTTTGGCAAAAGTTGGCTTTACTCACCCCCTCCATCCCGCCTTGACCCATATCCCCATGGGAATGGTAATGGGCTGTTTTTTCTTTGGCTTCCTGGTCTGGTACGCCAAAAAAACTGATTTTCAAAAGACCTGCCTGCATTGTTCCGTATTGGCTTTGATCTTTATTGGTCCCACGATCATTGCCGGGATTTTCGACTGGCAGCACCTCTATGCCGGTCGTTACCAAGCGCTCATCATCATCAAGATGATTCTGGCGGCAGTGCTCACCGGTCTTCTCGGCTACTCCATCTGGCTCCACCGCCAAGGGGCCGAACCAAAAAAAATCTTCATCATCTACGCCCTGTGCCTGGTCTGTGCCGTTGGGCTTGGCTTCTCCGGCGGGCAACTGGTCTATAGCAATTAAAAAAAAGGGGTGGCCGCAGGCCTCAACCTTTGAATAATTCCATCTACACAAGAGGAGAAATCATGGCAATGATCAAGTCCGTAAGTTCCCTGCTCAGCGCTGTTTCCCTGTCTCTGCTACTCGCCGCCAATCTCGCCGCCGCCGGTTATCAACACTCGCTCACCGTCGATACAATGACCTTTGATTGGAGCATCGAGGGTGAAAACCTGGTGATCAAGCTCTCCGCCCCGACCACGGGTTGGGTGGCCATCGGGTTTCATCCCACGGATATGATGAAGGATGCTAATATCATCCTCGGCTTTGTCAAAGACGGTAAGGTGGAGATTTCTGATGATTTCGGCATCCAACCCACCCAGCATACCCCGGACACCAAAAGGGACGGCAAGGATAACGTCACCGTGATTGGCGGCACCGAAACCGGCACCACCACCACCCTGGAATTCTCCATCCCCCTGCAGAGCAGCGATCCCAATGACGGCGTCATTGATCCCAAAGCCGACACTGTGGTTATGTTGGCCTACGGTCCGGATCGGGATTCCACCAAGCTGAAGCACCAGTTCGCCAAGACCATCACCGTCAACCTGGGCAGCGGCGCCAAGAAATGAGCCGAACCAGCCCGGTACACACCTGGTGGCTGTTGCTGGTCATGGTGCTGTTGCCCTCGACCGTGTTCGGCCATGGGCCAAGTCATGAGACAGCACGTGGCAACCAGCAGGCCAAGCAACAAGCCGCCAAGGATGATAACCAGGCTACAACATCCAAGCAGGTGGAGACGGTCGCTCCCCAAGAAGGGTCCCAGGCGGAATCACCCCAGGCGCCAGAGGTTGCTGCAGTTGTTGCCCCCGGTGAATGGGTGCAGGAAAAGACCGGTGACATCGTTCCGCTGGATGCCTTCTTCAAAAACGAGCAAGGTGAGACGGTCACCCTTCGGCAACTGATCGACCGGCCGACCCTGCTGCTGCCTATTTATTACCGCTGCCCGACAGGCTGTTCTTTTGAACTCGCCAATCTGGCGGAGGCGATGCACCGTAGTCGCCATGCCGTCGACAGTTTCCGGGTTATCAGCCTGAGCTTTAATGCCGACGAAACGCCGGAAACTGCGGCAACGGTTAAACCCAACTACACGCTACTCCTAGGCAAAGATTTTCCGCAAAGGAACTGGGTCTTTCTTACCGGAGATACAGACAATATTCTCAAACTCACCCAATCTATGGGCTACACCTTTATAAAAAAGGATGATTTTACATATATCCACCCCTCAGCTCTCATCGTGCTCGACAAAGAGGGCCGGATCATCAAATACATCTATGGCTCATTTATTTCCGGAGATGTCGACCTCGCCCTGTCCGAAGCTGCGAAGGGTGCACCGGCCTCCTCCATCCATCGTCTTCTGGCCTTCTGTTTCCCCTCCAATCCCCGGCAAAACCAGCAGGTATTGGCCTACTTTAAAATGGGAACTGCGGCAGTTCTCCTTATCGGGGGCCTCTGGTTTCTGCTGTTTCTCCGCAGAAAAAATTCCGACCAACCAAATCCTAAACCATAACGCATGGTGACCTCACCTTCCTTCTTCGACACACCGGCCCCGCCAGGTCAGACTGGCATTAAGGCCTGGCTCCTAACCCATGACCATAAACGGCTGGGTCTGATGTATCTTTGGGCGGTGCTTTTCTGGTTCGTGATCGCCCTCACGATCGGTTTTCTCCTCCGGATCGAGCTGATGACCATAGGCCGGACGATCATGTCCGCCGGAGTCTACAACTCGGCCTTCACCCTCCACGGGGTGATAATGATTTTTTTATTTGTCATTCCCGGCATACCGGCCATCTTCGGCAATTTCTTCCTGCCCATTCAACTGGGCACCGATGACGTGTTCTTTCCCCGGCTTAACCTGCTGTCATGGTACCTCTACATGCTTGGTGGGCTCTTGGCGATCGTTTCCCTATTCACTGCCGGCGGTTTTCCCGATACCGGCTGGACTTTTTACGTCCCCTTCAGCATTGGCACCAAACACAATGTACCCCTGACGGTGTTTGCTGCCTTTATCCTTGGTATGTCCTCGATGCTGACCGGGCTCAATTTCATCACCACGGTGCACCGCAAACGATCGCCGAGCATGGGCTGGATGCAGATTCCGTTGTTTACTTGGTCGCTGTATGCCACCGCTTGGGTACAGCTGCTCGCCACGCCAGTGATCTCGATCACCCTGCTGCTAGTAATCATCGAACGGTTTCTCAATATCGGCCTCTTCGATCCCGCCAAAGGGGGCGATCCGATGCTTTATCAGCACCTTTTCTGGATGTATTCCCACCCGGCGGTCTATGTCATGATCCTACCCGGTATGGGTGTTATTTCCGAGATTATCCCCACTTTTTCGCGTAAGGCCATCTTCGGCTATCGGGCGATTGTTTTCTCCTCCATGGGCATTGCCGTGGCCGGTTCCCTGGTCTGGGCCCACCACATGTACACCAGCGGCATGAGCGATACTGCGGTATTCGTCTTTTCTCTGTTGACTTTCCTGGTGGCCATCCCGTCGGCAATCAAGGTTTTTTCCTGGGTTTCGACCCTCTATAAGGCCTCGATCGAGATGACCCCGCCGTTACTCTACGCCTTGGTCTTTATCTACCTATTCTCGGTCGGCGGACTGACCGGCCTGGTTCTGGGCGCCGCTGGACCTGATATCCATGTCCACGACACCCATTTCGTTGTCGCCCATTTCCACTTCACCATGTTCGGCGGCACTGGCTTTGCTTTCTTTGCCGCCCTCCATTACTGGTGGCCGAAGATGTTCGGGGTCATGTATGATTTCCGTCGGGCCTATATCGCCGCTACCCTGTCCACGGTAGGCTTTATGTTTCATTATGTGCCGATGTTCATCCTCGGCCTGATGGGCATGCCTCGTCGCTACTACGATTACCTGCCGCAGTTCTCCCGCGGCAACGAACTGGCCGCTGTTGGCGGTCTATTGCTCTTTTGCGGTATTATCCTGATGCTGGTCAATCTGGTACTCAGCTTGCGGAAAAGAAACAGGGTCATGGCTCCGGCCAACCCTTGGGGTGGCTGCACCCTTGAATGGACGGTGCCCTCGCCGCCACCGGTGCATAATTTTCTTCAGGAACCCCATATCAAGGAATATCCCTATGATTTTTCTGATATTTTGAATGGCCCCCCAAAAAACTGACATCCGGCCTATGCAGGTTTGCGCAACTTCGTCGCCTTAACCCCAGCACCAAAGGAGCCCCATGGAAAGCCGGCATGACCATACCGGGACGCGCATCGGCATGTGGCTGTTTCTCTATACAGAGATTATTCTTTTCGGCGGTCTCTTTGTGCTCTATGCCGCTTATTTTCATAAATATCCCGAAGCATTTGCTGAAAACGGCAAAGAACTCAACCGGGTTATCGGCGCTCTCAACACCATCATCCTCCTGATTTCGAGTTTTACGGTTGCCGCCTCGATCACTGCGATCAGGCAAAAAGCAAAAAACCTTTGCCTGCTGCTACTGGCCACCTCATTTCTCTGCGGGGCCGTCTTCCTCATCAATAAGTACTTTGAATGGAGCCATAAGTTTGCCATCGGCATCTATCCCAACTCTCCGGCTCTGAATAGCGGTACTCCGGGCAAGAATATCTTTTTTGGCCTGTACTATGTGATCACAGGCATTCATGGGCTGCATGTGGTCATTGGCATGACCTTACTTGGCCTCAGCTTTCTCCTGGTTTACCAAGGCAAAATAACGGCGCAACGATTTGCGATGTTGGAAAATTCCGGCTTGTACTGGCATTTGGTTGACCTCATCTGGATTTTTCTTTTCCCACTTTTCTATCTGATTCTGTAACCAGACCAAGGAGCCCGCTATGGATTCCGATCAGCAGCATCTCATGTCCTACAAAACCCTGGCCTTGGTTCTTGCCGCCCTGTTGCTGCTCACCGGCCTTACCGTTGGGGTCAGCTATATCGATATGGGAAGGCTTAATGTGCCGATTACCCTTGTCATCGCCAGTGCCAAGGTCTCGCTGGTGCTGCTGTTTTTCATGCACCTCAAATATGAGGGCAGGGCCATTAAAATATCCTTTATCAGCACGGTCTGTTTTCTGGCCATTATGATTAGTTTCACGTTCTGGGATGTCGCATTCCGTTAACAGTCAAAGGAAGAAGCAATGGATCCTGTTGTCGGTATAGACCGGGCGTTCTGGTACATATTTATCGTCTCCGCAGTGCTCTTAACCGGCATTACGCTGGCCATGATCTATTTTGTCATCCGCTACCGGCGTAGCCGTAATCCCCAGCCCGCCGACATCAGAGGTAACTGGAAACTTGAGTTGCTGTGGACGATCATTCCGACCCTCATTGCCCTTTCCATGTTCATGGTTGGCTGGAAATCCTTCACCGGTCTACGCGCCGTCCCTGCAGGTTCAGTCCAGATTCAGGTTCTGGCACAGATGTTCACCTGGATTTTTGTCTACGGTAACGATAAGGAGTCGGAAAATCTGCTGGTGGTCCCGGAACACACCCCGATCAAGCTCAACATTGAGTCGCTTGACGTGATCCACAGTTTTTACCTGCCCGCCTTTCGGGTCAAAGTCGACGCGGTGAAAAAATTCCCCACCTATGTCTGGTTCAGAACCCAGGAACCGGGTGAATTCGATATTATGTGTGCGGAATATTGCGGCCTTGATCACTCGAAGATGCTGGCCAAGCTCAAGGTCGTTTCGCGAAAGGACTATGATGCCTGGCTGGCGCAGGAAGGCGAAGAGTAGCGCTTGTCAGTGGTGAGGCAGAGACTTTTAGGGCATACTCTGGACGCCTCTCTTCGTCCTTGGATGCAACTGGTCAAAGTGCCCCTTTGCGTTCCGGTTGGCTGTTCAGCGGGTTTTGGGTATGTCCTCTCCTCGCCGGCGCTCACTCCCTCCCTGGGGCTCATTTGCTGTGGCGTCTTTTTGTTGGCCTGTGGGGCCGCGGGTTTAAACAGCCTTCAGGAGATTGCAACAGACAGCCTTTTTGCCCGAACCTGTAATCGACCGATGGTGACCGGTCGCATCGACAAGCTCCATGCAACCTGGTTGAGTATTCTGCTGGTCATCCTTGGCATGGTCGCCCTCTTTTGGGGTGCCGATAGCCGCCAGCCGCTCTTGCTGGGTATCACAGCGTTACTGCTGTATAATGGCGTTTATACGCCGTTGAAAAAAATCACGATTTTCGCGCTGTTTCCCGGAGGTCTTGCCGGGGCCACTCCGCCCTTGATCGGTTGGACAGCTGCCGGCGGCATGCTGACTGACAATCGCGCTTGGCTGCTTTTTTCTCTGTTCTTTCTCTGGCAGATTCCCCATTTCTGCTTGATTCTCCTCTCCCATCAGGAAGATTATCGTACTGTCGCTCAGCCGGCGCTGATCAGACTGCTTCCCGCAGAAAGCTTGCAACGAATTGCTCTCGTCTGGATACTGGCCTTTGTTGTCGTCGCTCTCGCCCTTGCCCTTGACTATGAGCTTCTTCAATCGGGGTCACGCTTGGCTATCGCCCTTATGGCCGTGATGCTGACTGCTTTTTCAACCCCGCTTTTGCTGCGAAAAAAACATCCGAGCTACCGATTTTTATTTCTTGTTCTCAACGGTTCCTTTTTTAGCACTCTCTTGATTGTCGCAGTGCTGCAATTGCTGAGCGCAAGTTAAAATATATCTCCCTCTGCAACCAAGCGATAACACGGGTTATATGAGCTGGTCGGTAGTTTCATCCGTTTTTGTTCGACAAAGGCGGCCAGCAGGGTGTCGAGCGGTTGCATGATCGCAGTATCGCCGCAGAGTTCAAAAACGCCCTTTTCCTCAATCGCTCGAATACCAGCCTCCTTGACGTTGCCGGCTACGATTCCGGAAAAGGCCCGCCGCAGGTTGGAGGCCAGCAGGTTCGGGGCCTGTTTTTTGTGCAGGTCGAGGCTGCGCATGTTGTCATGGCTGGGCACAAAAGGCAACTGCAGGCTGGGGTCGATATTGAGCAGCCAGTTGAAATAGTAGGCGTCGTCGGTCTTGAACCGAAAGGTGCGGACCTGCTCCACGCCTTCCAGGATTTTCCTGGCCACGGCCTCCGGGTCGGCGATGATAATTCGATACAGCTGCCGGGCCGCCGGGCCGAGGGTGTCGTTGATGAACCGGTCAATCCGGTCGAAATAATCGCTGGCGCTGGCCGGGCCGGTGAAGATCAGGGGCAGGGGGATGCGTGAATTCTCCGGATCAAGCAGGATGCTGAGGATATAGAGAATCTCCTCGGCCGTACCGACGCCGCCGGGAAAGACAATAACCGCATGACCGACCCGGACAAAGGCCTCCAGCCGTTTTTCGATATCCGGCATAATCACCAAGTCATTGACAATGGGATTGGGCGATTCCGAGGCAATGATGCCCGGTTCGGTAATACCCAGGTACTGACCGTTGGCGATACGCTGCTTGGCGTGACCGATGGTGGCCCCTTTCATCGGGCCTTTCATGGCGCCCGGTCCGCAACCGGTACAGATGTCGAGGGCGCGCAGGCCCAGTTGGTACCCGACTTCCTTGCTGTAATCGTATTCGGCCGGGGTGATCGAATGCCCGCCCCAGCAGACCACCAGGCGCGGGTTGGTGCGCGGTCGCATGATGCCGGCGTTGCGCAGGATGTGAAAGACAGCGTTGGTGATGCCGTCTGAGGTTTGCAGATTGAACCGGGGGTTGTTATTGATGGTGTCGTCGACATAGACGATGTCGCGGAGCACTGCAAACAGATGCTCGTTGATGCCGCGGATCATCTTACCGTCGACAAAGGCGCTGCTCGGGGCGTTGCGCAGGTCGAGCCTGATGCCGCGCTCCTCCTGGATCACCCGGATATCGAAGTTCTTGTATCGTTCCAGGAGTTCACGGCCGTCGTCGAGGTGACCGCCGTAGTTGAGCACGGCGAGCGAGCTGTTGCGAAAGAGCGGATAGAGTTCACCCTGGCTGGTGTTGAGGAGCTTGCCGACTTCCAGCCGGGAGAGGACATCGAGGCTGCCGTTGGGGCTTATGCGGGCGTCAATAACATCGTACTGCATGAAGAATCCTATTCTAATGGAGTGTAAAAGTGTTGATCTTCAATCGTGGATCGAAGAATTGGTGTGAACGTAGTTGCCCAACTGTCCTGAGCATAGCTTGGAGCGATGAGTTTCCGGTTAGGATGTGATGGCTGTATTGTCAGGCAGCAGCGATTGATTCCCCCTTTGCAGGCAGTCCCTGACCTTTTGCTCGACCATCTCCTTGAGGGATTCGTAGCTGTGGCCTTCCGGAAAGACCGGCGGCTGGAAGCACACCGAGATTCGCCGGAAGGGACGAGGAAGGAAGGAGCCAGCGGGCAGGGCCTCAAAGGCCCCACGGATGGCCACCGGCACCACCGGCACATTGAGTTCCTTGCTCAGGATGGCAAAGGTTTTTTTGAATTCCCCCAGGGCGCCGTTGAGCGTCCGGGTGCCCTCGGGAAAGATGATGATGTTTTTGCCGCTTTGCAGCAGGGTAGCCACCTTCTGGATTGATTCGCGGACATCGGCGTTGATATCCATGATCACGATATTGTTGCGGTCGGCGAGAAAACGCAGCCAGCGATTTTGCAGGTGCTTGGCTTTGGCGTAAAAACAGGTGCGCTGCATCAGGCTGTTTTTTAATCCGGCAGCGACAAAAAGACCGTCGATAAAGCTCTGGTGGTTGGGGGCGAGGATGCAGGGCGTGTTCGGGATGTTTTCCCGTCCCTCGGCGCGGAAACGAAAATAGCAGGCAAAGAGCAGGCGGCTGAGGTTTTTGATCAGGTTGGTGGTCCACCAGGTGCGCGGCAGTTCGCTGTCGACCCGTTGCCGCAGGATGTCGCGCCAGTTGATCAGCTCGACCGCGATTTTTTCTTTGCGCTCGGCAATGAAGGTGCTCAGTTGGCGCAGTGTCGGGATATGCATCAGTTTATCCTCGGCGATCTCCACGCCAAAGGTCTTCTGAATAAAGACCAGCAGGCTGACCTTGTCGAGGGAATCAAGGGCGGCATCGATCTCCAGATGATCGTCCGGCGCAATGTCTCGAGAGGTGTGGTGTTCGAGAAACTGGTGGATGATTTGATATTCCTCGGTGGCGGGATGTTGGGCCTGGACCTTGCGCTCCTCCCTTGCCGTCACCAGGGCCGGGAGCTGAAAGCGTTTGAGTTTTGACAGCCGGGTACGGGGCAGTTCGTCCTCCACCAAGGTGAAATGATGGATTCGTTTGGCAGGCGAGGATTTCTGATTGTAACGGTCGATCACCTGCCAGCGGAAGTACTCGTCCATCCGGGTGATGCCCTTTTCCCGGATCAGGGCCAGATTGGGGCGGATCACCACCTGGAGGAGATCGTCCTTGAGAAAGACGCCCGCTTCGGCGATAGAGGGATTGATCGCTTCCAGCTCCTGTTCGATCAGCACCGGGTTGATGTTCTTGCCGTTGGCCAGGACCAGAATCTCTTTTTTACGGCCGGTGATGAACAACCGTCCCCGGTCGTCAAGGTGGCCAAGGTCGCCGGTATACAACCAGCCGTCCCGGAGGACTTCAGCCGTCTCTTCGGCCCGGTTCCAGTAGCCCTGCATGATGTTTTTCCCTGAGGCTACGATCTCGCCCTCGCGGATGTCGATGGTGGTGCAGCTCATGGCCGTGCCGGCCGAGCCGATGAGCACTTGTCCGGGCCGGGTAAAGGCGATCATCGGCGCCGCCTCGGTCATGCCGTAGCCTTCGAGGATTTCAAAACCAAGCGTGGTGAACTGTTGCCCTATGACCGGATCAAGGGCCGCGCCGCCGCTGACCAAAAATTTGAGATGGCCGCCGAATTTCTCGTGCACCGAACGGAATAGCAGGCGGGAGAGTCTGGGCGAGGCCGCTTTTGCCGCGACCCAATAGAGGAGGCTGGCCAACTTGTTGGCCGCGATCTTATCCTGGATCGACTTCATGATCAGGCTGTAGAGCCGGGGCACGCCGATCAGAATGGTGATTTTGTTGTTCTGCAAGGTGCTGACAATGTCCTCGGCCCGGAGGGAGGGTGAAAGGGCCACCGTGGCTCCAATCTGCAAGGGCATCACCAGGGTGCCGAGCAGGGGAAAGATGTGGTGCAGGGGCAGCAGCATCAGCACCCGCTCCTCCGGGGCGTAAATCGGGGCGCCGATGGTGACCGCCTCGACATTAGCCAGCAGATTTTCAAACGAGAGCATGACCCCCTTCGGTGTACCGGTGGTGCCCGAGGTGTAAATCAAGAGGGCCGTGGCCTGGGGATTGGAAGCGGCAATCGGCTCGCTCTCCTGGCGCTCCACTGGCGACAACTCTTCAAAGACCAGGAGTTTCGGCCCATAGTCCAACCCTGCCAGGACTTCCTCGATGACCGGTTTACGTTCCTGGGAGCAGAAAAAGACCTGGGGGCGGCAGTCCCGGGCAATGAAGGTGACCTCCTCGGCCGTGGCCTGAAAATCGACCGGCACCACCGTGCAGCCTTTGCACCAACCACCGTAAAAGGCATGGATCCATTCCGGCCGGTTTTCCGAGAAGATCAGGACCCGCTGAGTGCCGTCCGGGATAAGCTGACCATAGGCATGGGCCATGGCCAGCAATTGGGCGTAGGTGTAGGAATGGTCCGGCAGGATCAGGGCAGTTTTATGGTGATCGGCGAGGAGCATGGGGAATTGACCGTGTGAGAGGACAAATAGAGTAAAATTCGGGGTGTTCCGGCTAACCGCACGCCCCGGAGACTCGTCCGGTAGTTTGGGGGAGCGATCAATCGCTGATCTTGACGATGGCCCGTCCCCGGTGTTTTCCCTGGAGGAGAAGGCCGATGCGCTCATCCAGAGCTTCGAGATTCGGCAGTTCGGTGGTGATCGCCTCCAGATGGTCGAGCTTCCAGTCACCGGCCAACTTGTTCCAGATGCGCAGGCGTTGCTCGGCCGGGCAGTTGACCGAATCGATACCCACAAGACTGATGCCGTTGAGGATAAAGGGGTAGATCGAGGTGTGCAGTTCGCCGGAGGTGACGTTGCCGCAGCAGGTGATCGTACCGCCGTAGCGCGTGGCTTTGATAGCCGTGCTCAGGATGTTGCCGCCCACGGTGTCGACAACTCCGGCCCAGCGCGGTTTGAGCAGGGGGCGGCTGCTCTGGTCGTCGGCATCGGCGGTGCTAATGATCTCTTTGGCGCCGATCTGCTGCAGGTAGGGGGCTTCGTTGATTTTTGTGGTGACCGCCGCCACCTCATAACCGGACTTGGCCAGGATGGCGACGGCTATGGAGCCGACGCCGCCGGTGGCCCCGGTCACCAATACCGGGCCTTGATCCGGGGTGACGCCGTTTTTGATCAATTGAGAGCAGGACAGGGCGGCGGTGAAGCCGGCGGTGCCGTAGATCATGCTCTCGCGCAGGCTCAGGCCTGTGGGCAGCGGTACCACCCAGGCGGCTGGAACCCGGATATATTCTTCATAACCACCGGCGGTGTTCATGCCCAGGTCGAATCCGGTTACCAGGACTTGATTACCCGGTTGTAAAGCAGATACGCTGCTCTCAACCACAATGCCGGCCGCGTCGATCCCCGGTGTGTGCGGGTATCTTCGGGTCACCCCTTTGTTGCCTGAGGCCGAGAGGGCGTCCTTGTAGTTGAGGGAGGAATAACAGACCCTGATCAGCACCTCGCCTGCGGGCAAGTCTGCAATATGTTTTTCGCCGATGGTGCGGACAAATTGTTTGCCCTCCGTTTCGGTAACGATCATGGCCTTGAATGCGATGTTGTCCATAGTTCCTCCAGTGGGTTGTCCTGCCTTGGTATTCCACACGATTTGTCAAACCACTATACGGGTTTTTTCCGAGCAGTACAAGGCGGGGGACAAAGGCGCTTGATGAGTTTTGCCAGGTGAGATGGACCATAGCTGGAAAGAGCGGTTTGCAATCCCGTGTACGGATGGTATGAAGGTGAGTTGCGGGGCGGCCTGTTTTTCCTCCCACGCCAATTGTCGCTATTCAACTGTAAGCCGGCTTGTCCCGGCCCCAAAAAATTCCTTTGCATGTTCAACCGCATACTCATCACCGTTGTGCTCTCGGTGTTTATCGCTCTCTTAGGGGTTGGCATCATCATTCCGGTCTTGCCGGTGCTGGCCACTAAGCTGGGAGCCTCCGGCTTTGCTCTGGGCTTGATCACCGCCGCCTTTTCCTTGAGCCGGGGCCTGCTGCAGCCGGTGGTCGGCAATCTCTCCGATCGCTGGGGCCGCAAGGGTTTTCTGGTCGCTGGTCTGTTTATTTACGGACTGGTCGGTCTGTTGATTCCCCATGCCGGCAGCGTTGCGCATCTGGTCGGCATCCGGCTTTTTCAAGGTGTAGGGGCCGCCATGATCGTGCCCGTGGCCATGGCCTACGCCAGTTTTCTTGCCCCACCCGGCCAGGAGGGGCGCTACATGGGGGTGGTCAACATCGCCATCTTTTGCGGGATTGGCTGCGGACCGATTCTCGGCGGCTTTTTTTCCGACGTCTGGGGGCTGGCCTCTGTCTTTTATATGATGGCAATGCTCTGCTTTTTCGCCTTTCTGCTTGTTTTGACCAATATGCCCGCCTGTTGTCCGATCGACCGGCAGCAGCAGACCGGTTTGCTGGTCAATGTCCGGTTGATGCTGAAAAGGCGTCGGACCGTGGGCATTCTGATTGCCCGTTTCGCCACCGTGTTGATGATGGTGCCAACCATGGCTTTTTTGCCGGTGATGATGGCAGGGTGGACGGGCAGCAGCGGGTTGCAGACCGGTTTGGTTATTGCCAGCCGTACCTTGATGAATGCCCTTCTCCAGTATCCTTTTGGTAAATTGGCAGACCGCTCTGATAAAGTCGTGCTCCTGGTGTGCGGCTGCGCCTGTATGAGCGTCGCGGTTTTTATCATCCCTTTGGCGACCAGTTTTGGCGGCATGGTCGCAACCTATCTTTTTCTTGGCTTTGGCGAGGCTGTGCTCTGGCCGGTGCTCGGTGCCTACGCTGCCGAAGAGGGGAGGACTCGTTTCGGTCACGGCACCATGATGGGGGTGTTTAATCTGGCGATGAGTGCGGGTGTGTTCACCGGAGCCGTGCTTGCCGGTGTCAGTCTGGATTTTATCGGTATGCGCCAGGCGTTTTCCTTCACCGCTCTCAGCATCATGCTTCTGACCCTGATGGCTGCGTTCCTGATCCGCTCAGGTGAAGCAGCGGGTGAAACCAAGGTTGACCACCACCCTCCAGCCCCTTGCGTTTAATGCCCTAAATTTGTTGATAATCCAACTTTTTCACCCTAGGGATGACTTGACGGGATTCGTTATTCTGGTTATTAGTTGCAGTTTAACGCGTTGCGAGAGTGGTGAAATTGGTAGACGCACTGGACTTAGGATCCAGCGGGCCTGGCCCTTGGGGGTTCGAGTCCCCCCTCTCGCACCAACTTTTTCTGAGTCATCAAGCACAGCGCGCCAGCAGATAGAGAAGCGGGCTGACAATACACAACGCCGCCGGGGTAAGAGCCGCGGAAAACCGAACAAGAGGAACCGCAGTCCATGGAAATCGTCGTCGAAAATCTCTCTGACCTGACAAGAAAATTGACCATAACCCTCCCCAAGGAAACCGTAGGTCCCGCCCTCGAAAAGGCTTATGCCAAGATTAACAATGAGGTCAAGCTGAAGGGATTCCGTCGTGGTAAAATTCCGCAGAGCGTACTTGGAAATAATTTCAAGGCGCAGGTTCAGGACGAAGTCGGCGAGAAATTAGTGCAGGATAGCTATTTCGACGCTGTCGAGAAAGAGAAGCTCGATCCCGTGGTGCATCCCGAAATCGTCGAGCACAAATTTACCGAGGATGGCGCTTTTGTCTATGTGGCCATGGTTGACATCAAACCCGAGTTTGAACTCAAAGAGTACAAGGCGCTCGAGGTGGAAAAGCCAACCGTAGAGGTCAGTGAAGAAGAGGTAGACAAGGAGATCACATTGCTGCAACGGCACCAGGCAGTGTTGCAGACCGCTGAAGAGGGACACCTGATTGCCATGGACGATGTGGCGATTGTCGACTTCCAGGGCTTCGACGATGGCAAGGCCATGAATGAAGTGCGGAATGAAAATTTTAGTGTCGATATGGGCATGCATCGTCTGGGTAAGGATTTCGAGGAGAAGTTGTTCGGTCTGAAAAAGGGCGACAAGACCCTCTACGAGATTGCCTTCCCCGGTGATTATCCTAATCCGACCCTTGCTGGAAAAAACGTAGAATTCAAGGTGGATGTCAAGGACGTCAAGGTGCGGATCAAGCCGGAACTTGACGACGAGTTTGCCAAGGATATTAAGCCTGAGCTCAATACTCTGGCCGATCTCAAGGAGGATATCCGTCAGCGCTTGCAGAAGACCAAAGACGATGCCCTTCAGGGAGATTTAGACGATAAGATCATGCACAAGCTGATCGAACTCAACCCCTTTGAAGTGCCGCAGCGGTTGGTGAATTTTGAGATTCAGGAAATGCTCAAACAGACCGAGGAGAATCTCAAGCGGAGCGGTTTGTCGTTTGAGTCTGCCGGCATTAATCTGGAGGAGCTGGTGGAAAAAAATAGGGAGGTCGCGGTCAAGCGGGTCAAAGGCGATTTTCTGTTGAAGAAAATAGCCGAGGTCGAGGAGATCAAGATCGCCGACGAGGACATCCAGCGCGGCTACCAGCGCATTGCCGACCAGTATCGGATGACCCTTGATGAAGTGAAAAAATATTTCAAGCGGCGCGAAGAAATCCTGCCGTTTATGAATGAGCTGCACAACGAGAAGGTGCTGACCTTTCTACGCGAGCAGGCCAAGTACACCGAAGCCGCCGCACCCGCGGCAGAGCAAACCGAGGCCTGATCGCGGCAGCAGGCGGCATATTTCGATGGCGGACCACGGGTCCGCCATCCTGAAGTTTTATCCGGAGAGAAGCATGAATTTGGTCCCCATGGTTGTTGAACAAAGTCCACGCGGTGAACGGGCTTACGATATTTATTCCCGTCTACTGAAAGAACGGATCATTTTTCTTGGCAGCCAAGTCAACGATGATGTTGCCAGTGTGGTCGTTGCCCAGTTGCTCTTCCTCGAGGCCGAGGATCCGGACAAGGACATCACCTTTTATATCAATTCCCCCGGCGGTTCGGTGACCGCCGGCATGGCTATTTACGATACCATGCAGTACATCCGCTGCGATGTGGCTACTCTCTGCATGGGCCAGGCCGCCTCCATGGGCGCCTTGCTTTTGGCCAGTGGTGCCGCCGGCAAGCGGTTTGCCCTGCCCAATTCACGGATTATGATCCATCAGCCCATGGGGGGCTATCAGGGGCAGGCCACGGATATCGACATCCATGCCCGCGAAATTCTGCGGATGCGCCACGACCTCAATACCATTTTGTCCAAACACACCGGCAAGTCGATCAAAAAAGTGCAGGCCGATACGGAGCGCGACAATTTTATGAGTGCTGCTGAAGCCTGCCAATACGGCATTATCGATAAAGTATTGGCCAGCCGCGAGGAGTTGGGTGGGGAGAAGTAACAGTGAATAACGATTTTCATGACGATCCCGGTATTTCCTGCGTCTGTTCGTTCTGCGGCAAGGGCCAGGAAGAGGTTGGCAAGCTGATTGCCGGACCCAATGTCTACATCTGTGACGAATGCATCGAGTTGTGCAATGAGATTATGACGGATTCCTCGGAGGAAGGCGACGCCCTAGCCGAGTTTGGCACACAGCTGCTCAAACCCAAAGAGATCAATGCGTATCTCGATCAATACGTCATTGGTCAGGAACATGCCAAGCGGATCCTTTCGGTGGCGGTGCACAATCACTACAAGCGGATCAACGCGCCGCCTGTCGGTAGTGACGAGGTTGAGCTGCAGAAATCGAACATCATCCTCATTGGCCCGACCGGCAGCGGCAAGACCCTGGTGGCCCAAACCCTGGCCCGACTGCTCAAGGTGCCCTTCACCATCGCCGACGCCACCACGCTCACCGAGGCCGGGTATGTTGGCGAAGATGTGGAGAATATTTTAGTCAGTCTCCTTCAGGCGGCTGAGTATGATATCGAGAAGGCCCAGCGTGGCATCATCTATATCGACGAGATCGATAAGATCGCCCGCAAATCCGATTCCGCCTCGCTGACCCGCGATGTTTCGGGCGAAGGCGTCCAGCAGGCTCTGCTCAAGATCATCGAGGGCACGATGGCCTCGGTGCCGCCCAAGGGGGGGCGTAAGCATCCCCAACAGGAACTGGTGCGCATTGATACCACCAATATTCTCTTTATCGTTGGCGGGGCCTTTGTTGGACTGGACGGTGTGATCAAGCGGCGGACCGGCACCCAGGCCATGGGCTTCGGCGCCAAAGTGGTCAGCCAGAAAGAACGCACCATTGGGGAGATCCTGGCCTCGATTCAACCTCAAGATCTGCTTAAGTTCGGTCTCATTCCGGAACTGGTCGGTCGTCTGCCAGTGATCGCTACCATGGAGGAATTGGTGGAAGAGGATCTGATCCGCATCCTCAAAGAACCGAAAAACGCACTGAGTAAGCAGTTCCAGAAACTGTTCGAATACGAGGGGATTACCCTGCGTTTCACCGAGGGCGCGTTCAAGGCCATCGCCCAGAAGGCGCTTGCCCGCAAATCAGGAGCCCGCGGACTGCGCTCGGTTATGGAAGAGTGCATGCTCGACGTCATGTACGAGCTGCCCTCGGACGAGCATGCCACCGAATGCGTCATTAACGAACAGGTCATTACCCAAGGGGAGTATCCGGTCATCCTCTACGATAACGCCGAAACAAAAAAACTGGCCTGAGAGCCTGATAACCTGATAGTTTCTATGAGTGAACTGACTGCCGAAACCTACCCTCTGATGCCGCTCCGGGACATTGTCCTTTTTCCCGGTATGGTTGCGCCCCTTGTAGTTGGGCGAAAGAAATCGATCATGGCGCTTGAAGCTGCCATGGAGAATCGCTCGCTCATTTTTCTGGTGACCCAGAAAGACGCCCGCGTGGACGATCCCGAACAGCGACACCTCTATTCTCTGGGAACCCTGGCTTCGGTCATGCAGCTCTTGCGGCTGCCCGATGGCACGATCAAGGCCCTGGTGGAGGGGAAGCGTCGGGGGATTATTGTCGGCGCTTTTGAGGGCGGTGATCGTGAGGATTCGTTTTATTCGGTCAGACTGGTCGAAGCTCCGGATGTCGATGTCGAGCGGGAAGACTTGCCGGCCTACCTCCGCGAGTTGCGCAAGACCTTTGATCAGTACACCCTGACCAACAAGAAGCTGCCGCGCGAGGTCCTGAAGTCGATCACCGCTTTAGAGGAACCTTCGCGGATGGTGGATCTCATTTCCTCCCACATCCAGTTGAAGACCGAGGAAAAACAGTCGATCCTTGAATTGGTCAGTCTGCCGCAACGCATTGCCAAGGTACTGGAAAT
Organism: Desulfobulbales bacterium; assembly: GCA_038318785.1. Classification (GTDB taxonomy): domain Bacteria; phylum Desulfobacterota; class Desulfobulbia; order Desulfobulbales; family Desulfobulbaceae; genus Desulfobulbus. The sequence goes on from JBBQCO010000017.1 coordinate 34,566, forward strand.
TCTCTACCGGGAGATGGAACTCTCCGAGATGGAGAAGGATATCCATGCCAAGGTAAAGAAGAAGATGAATGCCACCCAGCGCAGCTACTATCTTTCCGAGAAGGTGCGCGCCATTCAGGATGAGATGGGGCAGGGGGAGGGCGGTGACGATCTGTCCGAGTTGCAACAGGCCATCGAGAAAAAGAACCTGCCCAAAGCGGTTAAGGAAAAGGTGGGTAAAGAATTTAAAAAGCTTCGTCAGATGCCGCCGATGTCCGCCGAAACAACGGTGGTGCGCAATTACATCGATGCGATTATCAGTCTGCCGTGGAAAAAGAAAACCCGCGCCAAGATCGATATCGAACGGGCAGAGGCGGTGCTCAACGAAGACCATTATGGCCTCGAAAAGCCCAAGGAGCGCATCCTGGAGTACCTGGCGGTTCAGACCCAGGTGAAAAAGATTCGTGGGCCGATCCTCTGTCTGGTCGGACCTCCGGGTGTGGGTAAAACCTCAGTCTGCCGCTCCATAGCCCGGGCCATGGGGCGTGAGTTCGTCCGCCTGTCGCTGGGCGGGGTGCGTGATGAGGCCGAGATACGCGGCCACCGGCGGACCTACATTGGCGCTATGCCGGGAAAAATTATCCTTTCTATGCAAAAGGCCGGGGTGATTAATCCGGTGTTCTGCTTGGACGAGGTCGACAAGATGAGCGTCGATTTTCGCGGCGACCCCTCCTCAGCCTTGCTTGAGGTCCTCGATCCCGAACAGAACTACGCTTTCAATGATCATTACCTGGATGTCGATTACGATCTGTCCGAGGTTTTTTTCATCACCACGGCCAATCATCTGCACGGTATTCCGGCACCGTTGCAGGACCGCATGGAAATCATTCAGCTCAACGGATATACCGAAGAGGAAAAACTCAACATTGCCGGCGATTTCCTTCTGCCCAAGCAACTTGAGGCCAATGGATTTAAGCCCGACGAGATAGCCCTCAATGAAAAGGCTATCCTGGAGATTATTCGCCGCTACACCCGTGAGGCCGGCGTGCGCAGCCTGGAACGAACCCTCGCCAGTGTTTGCCGCAAGGTGGCGCGTGAGCGGCTGAAGAATAAAGAACCGAAGAAGAAGTACCGGATCTCGCCCCAGGCTGTTGAGCGCTTTCTGGGTGTGGCAAAATACCGGTTCGGCCTTGCCGAAGAACACGACGAGATTGGTTTGTCCACCGGCATGGCCTGGACCGAGGTCGGCGGTGAACTGCTGCAGATTGAGGCCACCATCATGCCCGGTACCGGTAAACTGACCATCACCGGCAAGCTCGGCGACGTCATGCAGGAATCGGCTCGGGCAGCCTTGACCTACGTGCGCTCTCGGGCCATGCGACTGGGGTTGGACACCGACTTTTATCAAAAGATCGACATCCATGTGCATGTGCCCGAAGGCGCTATCCCCAAGGACGGGCCATCGGCTGGCATCACCATGGCTACTTCCATTGTGTCCGCCATCCTCAAGCTGCCTGTGGATAGGAAGTTGGCTATGACCGGTGAGATCACTTTGCGCGGCCGGGTCCTGCCCATTGGGGGCTTAACCGAAAAGTTACTGGCGGCCAAGAGGGGAAATATTACCCATGTGTTGATTCCAAGGGAAAACGAACGTAATCTTCGCGATGTACCACAGAAGATTCGCAACAGTCTCACCATCGATCTAGTGGATGATGTTGATGAGGTGTTGCAACGGGCGCTGATCCTGAAAGAAGGGGAAACCCTGTTCAAGGATGCGCCGTTGAATACCATTTTCAGTGACTTCACAATTTCTTCGCATAACACTCCGGCGCAGTAAGAAGCAGAAGGGTCTTTGTGAGCCGAAAGTTTCAGGGAGAAATTGCTAATACTCTATAGAGTCTCTGTTTTTTGCTTGACGGACAAGGGTTCTCTTGATAAATACACCGTCACCTTTCAGGGCGAATAGCTCAGCTGGGAGAGCATCGGCCTTACAAGCCGAGGGTCACAGGTTCGAGCCCTGTTTCGCCCACCACACAATGCTGGAGTCGTAGTTCAGTTGGTTAGAACGCCGGCCTGTCACGCCGGAGGTCGCGAGTTCGAGTCTCGTCGGCTCCGCCAGTATAAACGGGTAATTGGAGAAATCCAATTACCCGTTTTTTTTGTCCGAGGGGCTGTTATAAAGACAAGTATGTCGACGAGAGGTGTATATCTTTTCAAGATATTTACCCTTCTTTTTTGGCCTGATGCTTTCCCCCAGCTTATTAAAATCCAGCAACTTCGACTGGGTCAGCAATAATACGCCCAATGAGTTCGTTTTTTATCGGCGGTGACACAGCGGGGCTGTAGAGGGGAATTCGATTGCATCCAGATGAACTCCTGGCGCAACGCGGCCAGCCCTCTGGCCCACTACGCGCTGTCCAACAAGCATCTGCATCAGCAGTCGGGACTTTTTGATATTGGCTCTGTAGCCACCGGTATTCTTGTTTTCAACCAGAATGGAAAATAAACAGGAGCCGTATACGAGGCCCGTACATACGGTTCTGTGAGAAGGATGAGGCAAGGGGAATTTCACTTGCCTCACCCTACTCGATGTGGAGCATTTCGGCGGGTGTGGAGAGTGTTTTGGTGGATCGGTTTTATGCGAAAGGAACCGATCAGAACTCAATCCCCTTTTGCGCCTTAATGCCACTTATTAAAGGATGCTTGATCATCTGCATTTCAGTGACCAGATCGGCCGCAGCAATGAGTGACTCAGGTGCGTACCTGCCGGTGATCACCACGTGCTGATTTGGATTGCGGGCGGCAAGAACATCCAGGCAGGGTTGGATCTCCAGCATGTTGTAATGAAGCAGGTAGGTGAACTCGTCGAGAACGACGGTATGATATTTTCCCGACGCAATTGCTGTGCAGGCAAAATCCCAGGCTTCACGGGCCAGGCGCGCATCCTCTTCGATGTTGTCGGATTTCCAGGTAAAACCTTTTCCCATCACGTGCAGGTCGATCAAATCCTCGAACCGTTTAACCGCGTCGAGTTCGCCATAGTGCCAACCACCCTTGATAAATTGGATAAAGCAGACTTTGAGGCCATGGCCGGCAGCCCGCACCGCCATGCCCAGGGCTGCGGTTGTTTTACCTTTGCCGTTGCCAGTGAAAACGATCAGTAACCCCTTGGGCATCCTCAGTCTCCATCCTGAATTATTCGCGATCGTCTAGTGTTGAAACACAAACACCATATTACCATCTCAACTGGAGAGCGTCATCGCTTCCTGCATATACCTGAACAGCTATTCTTCTTCGTGCTCAGAATGTCACGAATTCATGCCTGATTTGTTAACCTGCTGAGAGTATAATTTTTATCTGCAGCCATGGTTTTCAGTCCAGGTTCAGCTTGGGCATTTGCGGCATCACCTTCATCCTCTGCGCCCGTCTTTACAATCAGGACAAATTATCTCGCCTTCCCCTTCACAGAAATCACAGGGCAAACCTAACTCATCAGGATTCTCACCGTCTCCGTTGCAATGAGGGCACATGATGGCGTTCTCGTCATTGCATCTCTCGCATTCATAAATAACCACATCATTCTTACTCATAAATTTTACCTTTGAACGTAAATTAGGGTGAATTGCTTGGGATCTCACGCATCCGGAAGGGAAGAAAATTTAGTTTCATCTGACCGGCATTTGACGAGAGTGTGCCAACAAAAAAGGAGCCACACAGTACGCTGTGTAACTCCTTTATTTTCTTGGTACCGGAGGTCGGAATCGAACCGACACGGGGTCGCCCCCGCTGGATTTTGAGTCCAGTGCGTCTACCAGTTTCACCACTCCGGCTTGAGTGTGCCGTTCTTTTACCTTACCAGGCTTTTCGCTGTCAAGGGGAAAGCTGGACTTGCTTCATCGTTTTGCCTGTACAATCCCCGTGCCTATTCCTGTCCATGGATAGGGTATTTGGTCGAAAAATCATTGCAATTCACGTCAAGCATGGCAGAGTGCACCTCTACTGATTGCTAGATGGTATTTGATTTTTTAAAAATTTTAATTATTTGATATTACATAGATAATTTTCGAACCAGCTATGACTTTACCTTCTAACCACATCACACCCAGGGCCGTTACCGTCGAGGTGCTCTGCCTCTGGGCCACTACTCACAATTCGATTGATCTCCTTTTTCGGACAGCTATCGAACATCTGGCCGATATTGATCGTGG
>JBBQCO010000018.1:0-38618 GCA_038318785.1 Desulfobulbales bacterium
CCGCTTTGCCCATGAGCCCGAGGAAGTGTTTCTCTCCTGCGGCCTCTGCGCCAATCCGCTCTTTGTCGCCAGCTTTCCCTGCCGGGTCCATCCGCTGGGACGCTTTGTCCTTTTGGAAGGGTTGCAGGCGACGCTGCGGGAACACCCGATTGTGACCCGTCCTCTTCTGGGGGCAGAATAAAAAAAGCCGGCCATCGCAGGGCGATGGTCGGCTTCAAAAAACCAAAAGAAGGGAGGAAAAAAGAATCCTTACTTTTTCTTGTCTTTTTTCTTCTCTTTCTTTTTATCCTTTTTCTTCGATTTTTCTTTTTCCTTGTCTTTCAAAGGACAACTGGAGCACATCTTCCCTTTTTTCAGGTAACTTTCGCAGCATTTGTCCTTTTTCTTCTTGTCTTTGCCCATGGTACGCCTCCTGCAAAAAACCAAGGATGAGAGAATACCCGTTGTTCCGGGCCGGTAAAAACAGGTTTAAAGATACAAGCTCTGACCGGCGTCAAGGGCTGAAAAGGAACCCTATTCTTTTTTCTCTTTCTCTTTTTCTTTTTCCTTCGCCGGCGGCTGGATCTCAAGCAATTCAACCTGGAACACCAGCATGGAGCCGGGTTCGATCACTGGAGGGGCTCCGCGGTCACCGTAGGCAAGGTCCGGTGGAATATACAGCTCAAGGGTGGAGCCGGTTTCCATCAGCGGCATAGCTTCCTGCCAGCCGGCAATCACCTGGTTCACCTGGAAGACAGCCGGTTCGTTGCGCTTATAGGAGCTATCGAACTCTTTACCGTCAAGCAGGGTTCCCTTATACTGAACCTTGACGGTATCGGTCGGGGTCGGCTTAGCGCCTTGGCCTTTTTTGACCACCTTATACTGCAAACCGGATTTGGTTTCGACGACGCCTTCCTTGGCCTTGTTCGCCTTCAGAAACTCCTCGGCAGCCTTGCGGTTCTTCTGCACCATGACCACGGTCTTCTGCATCTGTTTTTCCTGCTGACGTTTGGCAAACGTCTGCTGAATCCCAGCGGCGTCCTCGGGGGTCAGCAACGGTTTGTTGCCGTTATACCCATCATTGATGCCCGCCTGCAGGACATTCAGGTCAAATTTTTCTTCCAGGCCCTTGAAATATTCGCCAAGATCAAGGCCCATGGCATAACTCAATTTTTGCTCGTCCGTTTTCAGCTCAGTCGGCTGATCGGCCGCGATAGCCGTCCCTGCCGTAAACAGCAGAGCAAGCAAGCCAGACACATACAATTTCATACATTTCTCCTTGTTAAGGTGCTTGAGGGAATAAAAAGGCGTCCATCGGCCGACCTAAAGTCAGGTACACCGGCCGGGTTCGCCAAATTGAGCCTATATAAAAAAACGGGCGGATTGAAAAACCGCTCTCCGCCCTGCCGCCGCGTTTGCGCGGGGCAAGGACTCTTTTGAATATTACTTATTAAGTAATCACCCTTTTGTGTTCGGTGTCCACTCTTTTTGCAATCAGTAGCGAAATTTTAGAGTTTCCTTCTATCGATAACCCGCTTGGCCTTGCCTTCGGATCGCTCCAGAGTCTTCTCCTCGACCAGTTTGACGTCCACGTTCACGCCCACTTCCGTCGCAAGGCGACTTTTGATCCGGTCAATGACCATGCGCTGTTTCTTCATCTCATCAAAAAAGATCGATTCCATCACCTCGACCAGCACCGTGATCTTGTCGGCATGGTTTTCCCGCTCGACAATGATCTGATAGTGGGGTTCGGTCTCCTCCACTTCAAACAACACCTTTTCTATCTGAATGGGGAAGACGTTGACGCCTTTGATGATCAGCATGTCATCGGTCCGCCCCATCACCCGCTCCATCCGCTTCAGGGTGCGGCCGCAGGGACAGGGCTCGGTGAGGAACCGGGTCAGATCCCTGGTCCGGTAGCGGATCATGGGAAAGGCCTCCTTGGTCAAGGTAGTGATCACCAGTTCCCCGATCTCGCCTTCCGGCACCGGCTCGAACGTGGCCGGATCAAGGATCTCAAGGAGAAAATGGTCCTCATTGATGTGGAGGCCGTTGCACTGCAGGCATTCACCAGCAACTCCCGGCCCCATGACCTCGGAAAGGCCATAGTTGTCGGTGGCGATGATGCCGAGTTTCTGATTGATCTCATGACGCATGGCCTCAGACCAAGGCTCACCGCCAAACAGGCCGTAGCGCAGCGACAGCCCGTTGGGGTTGATGCCCATCTCCATCATCGTATCTGCCATGACCAAAGCATAGGAGGGGGTGCAGACCAGGGCCGTGGTTTTGAAATCCTGCATAATCTGGATCTGCCGCTTGGTGTTGCCGGCGGAGATCGGGATGACCGAGGTGCCGATCAGCTCGGCACCGTAGTGAAGGCCGAAGCCGCCGGTGAACAGACCGTAGCCAAAGGCGATCTGAATGACGTCGTTCTTGGTGACCCCGGCGGCGGTGATCACCCGGGCGACCAGGTTTGACCAGGTCTTGATGTCATTGCGGGTGTAGCCGACCACGGTCGCCTGACCCGAGGTGCCTGACGAGGAATGCACCCGGACCACATCGCGCAACGGCACGGCAAACAAACCGTAGGGATAGTTGTCGCGCAGGTCCTGTTTGACGGTGAACGGGAGCCGGCGCAGGTCGTCCAGGGTCCGGATGTCGTCGTAGTTGAACTTAAGCTGTTCGAACTTCTTTTTATAAAAGGGGACATGGGTGCCCACTCGATACAGCGTGGACTGCAACCGCTCCAACTGGAGCTGTTCCAGATCTTCCCTGGTCATGCATTCTCTTTCCGCTTCCCAATACATTTGCTGTCACTGTGTTGAAATAATGTAAAGGCGGCAGCCGGTCCATGGCCGGACGCCGCACTGTCTCGTCCCCGCGCTCAGGCGATTTTTTCCCGGCCCAGATACGCTCGCTGCACATCGGAATTCGCCAGGAGATCCAAGGCCGGTCCCTGCACGATGACCTTGCCGACCTCAAGCACATAGCCGCGATCGGCAATGCCCAGAGCGGCCTTGGCATTCTGCTCGATCAACAGCACCGTGTTGCCCTCCTGCCTGAGTCGGCGGATGATCTGAAAAATATCGCGGACGATCAAGGGAGCCAGACCGGTGGACGGCTCATCCATCATCACCAGCCGCGGTTTGGACATCAAAGCCCGGCCCATGGCCAACATCTGCTGCTCGCCGCCCGACAGGGTACCGGCCAGTTGCCGCCGCCGCTCCCGGAGGATGGGAAACAGCTCGTACTGATGCTCCAACTCCTTGAGCACCGCGGCCCGGCCCTGCTCCTTTTGCAGGACATAGCCGCCAAGCAGCAAATTTTCCTCCACCGACATCGGAGCAAAGACCTGCCGTCCCTCGGGGACCAAGGCGCAGCCGGAGGCTACAATTCGGCCCACTGTTGCCCGGGTACAGGTTTGCCCCAAGAACCCGATTTCCCCCTTCATCGGTTTAATCAGGCCAATAATGGTGTGCAGCAGAGTCGTTTTGCCCGCTCCATTGGCACCGATCATGGTGACGATCTCGCCGCCGTTAACATGGAGGGAGATGTTCTTTAGAACCCGTAATTTGCCGTAGCCGGCATCAAGATTGCGAATCTTCAGCATGCAACACGTGTATCCGCGGAAGGTAGTTGACGAAGCCGGTGTTTCAGCCCTCGTCATCCTCTCCCAGATAAATTTTGATGACTTCGGCGTTTTTCTGGATATTGGGCGGCGTATCCTCGGCTATTTTGCTGCCGAAACTCAGCACCACGATCTCATCGGAGATATCCATCACCAGGGACATGTCGTGCTCGACCAGAAGCACCGTGATGCCCATGTCCCGAATCATGCAGATCAACCGGGCCACCTCGGCGGTTTCATAGATATTAAGGCCAGCAGCCGGTTCATCAAGCAAAAGCAGCTGCGGTTCGGCGGCCAGGGCCCGAGCCATCTCCACCGCCCGCTGCTGACCAAAGGCAAGACTGGTGGCCTCGACATGAGCCAAATCGGCGATCTGCAAGAGTTCAAGCAACTCCATCGAACGCTCACGGTTGGCCCGCTCCTCCTTCCAGGTCGACGGCAGGTTGCACATCCCGGCAAAAAAACCGCTGCGGCTTTGCACGTGCCGCCCCACCATGACGCAATCCAGGGCGGTCATGCCGTGAAAGAGCTTGATGTTCTGGAAGGTCCGGGCCATGCCGAGGCGGGCGATCTGGTGCGTCTTCTTGCCCTGGATTTCCCGCCCGTGGAAGGTGATGGCCCCTGCGCTGACCGGCAGGTTGCCGGCAATCAGATTGAATAGGGTGGTCTTGCCGGCGCCGTTAGGGCCAATCACCGCCTTAATATTGCCTGGAGCCACCTTGAAACTGACGTTGTTGACTGCGTGCAGGCCACCGAAGCGTTTATGCACCCCGTTCAGTTCGAGCATGGGAATTTGCAGATCAGAGGCAGTTGCTGTTTCGAGGAGTTGAGCCTCGCCGTTTGATCGGCTCATGATTGTGGCCCAAGGAAAAGCCGCCGGAGAACCGGCTTCAAACGCAGGCTCAAAATACCCTCGGGTGCAAAGAGCATGACAAAGATCAGAATCAGACCGAACACCGCGTCGTCATAGACGCCAAACACGCCGCGCAGAGAGAGGAAGGTCAACCCTACCCCCATGATCAGGGTGCCCCAGAGATTGATCATGCCGCCCACCGCCACCAGAGCGACGTAGCGCACCGATTTCATCACCGAGGCCTCGCTTGGCCCGATGCCGCCGTTGAAATGGGTAAGCAGCACCCCGGCGACGGCGGCATAGACCGCGCTGAGGACAAAGACCCGAAGCTTGAAGCGGGCGGTTTCAACGCCACAGGCCTCGGCCGCCTCTTCCGAGCTGTGCAATGAGCGCAGGGCCCGGCCGACCCGGGAACCGATCAGATTGAGCAACAACCCCATCCCCAGGATAAGGACGGACCAAGCCAGGTAGAAGTTGAGCACCCGGTGATCGGCGTCGCCACTGATCACCAGCGGGCCAAAGCTGCCCAAGGCCGGTAGCAGGGTGAATCCGGGCACCTCGGAGATGCCGTCGGCCTCGCCAAAATAGGGAGAGGCCAGAAAGATCCGATAAATAATGGTGCCGAAGCCCAAGGTGGCCATGGCCAGATAATGACCCTTGAGTTTCAACACCGGACCACCAATGACCAGGGCGACCAAGGCCGCGACCGAAATCGCGAACACACAGGCAGCCCAAGGCGACACCGTCAACAGCCGTGCACCGTAAATATCATGGCCGGTTACAAGCAGACCAAGACTGCCCAGCCACTGGACGGCCCAGACATCTTGCCACAACGTCAGGTTGCGGGTGGTCAAGGCCGCAGCCAAGTAGCCGCCAATGGCGAAAAAACCGGCGTGCCCAATGGAGATCTGGCCGGCATAGCCCATCAGCACCCCAAGACCAATAACCACCAGACCGTAATAAGCGGCCATGGTCAGTTGGGTCAGATAGAACTGGGTCCCGGTAAGCACGGTCAGCAGGTGTAGCCCGACCATCACCAGGCACAGTGCGGCCAAGGAGCAATTTTTCCGGGTTTTCATCAGAAATCCTTCAACCGCGCCGCTTCGCTGGAGCCAAACAGTCCATGGGGTTTGACGAATAAAATGATCAAAAGAATGGTAATCGAGATGGCGTCCTGAAAGGCGAGCGGGACCACGGAAACGGAAAACGCCTCGAGAATCCCGAGGAGGATACCGGCTGCCACCGCCGCCATGGAGTTGCCCAAACCGCCGAGAATTGCCACGGTAAACCCCTTGATTGCCAACGAGGTTCCGGAGTCATACTGGGTATAGGTGATTGGTGACACCACGCAGCCGGCCAGGGCGCCGATGCCGGCGCTGAGCATGAACGACAGCGTCACCATGTTACGGGTATTGATGCCGCAGAGCAAAGCCGCCGTCCGGTTGGCGGCGCAGGCCCGCATCTCCCGGCCAACCGGCGTGGACTTGAAAAAGAGGCTCAGGCCCCCCATCATCACCGAACAGGCAACGATCACCCAGACCACCTGGGGCGAAATGTGGACGCTGCCCAGGGTAAAGGTCGTGATCTCGTTGCCGTAAAAATAGGGCAGGCTGCGGATGGATTCGCCCCAGACGTGCAGCGCCAGCTCGCGCAGCAGGATCGAAATGCCGATGGTGATAATAACCATCCGCAGGACCGATGGACTCTCCAGCCAGCGGATGAACAGCATCTCGATGGCCGCACCGATTCCCATGGTGATCAGCACCGCCCCCGCAATCGCATAGCCCAGCGGCATGAATTGCATCAGAGAAATGGAGATCATGCCGCCCAGCATCACAAACTCACCCTGGGCAAAATTGATAATGCCGGTGGTGTTGTAGATGATGTTGAAACCAATGGCGACGATGGCGTAAATCGAGCCGTAGGTGATGCCGGCAAAGAGGTATTGAAAAAAAAGATCCAGACTCATGAGTACCAAGGGACCCGGCGGGCATCAACCGATACCCGCCGGGGCAGACTTCACTGCTTCTGATAGAGGATGAATTTGCCGTCCTTGACTGTCAGCATGGCAAAGGAATCGATGGTGAGTCCGTTGTGGTCCTGGGGGGTAAAGGTAAAGATACCGCCGACTCCGGCAAAGTTCTTCAACCCCTCCACCGCGTCGCGCACCTTAGCCCGGTCGTTGCCGCCCAGCTTGATCGCGGCCGCCACCATGTTGATGGCGTCAAAGGCATAGCCGCCGAAGGCGGAGGCGTCTTCTTTGTACTTGGTCTCGTATTCGTTCTTGTACTGGCTGAGCAGAGCCTTCTGGGGATGGCTGGCGGGCAGGGTATCGACCACCAGCAGGCGGCCGCAGGGAAAGATGATACCCTCGGCAGCGGCTCCGGCGGCTTTGGCGTATTCGATGTTACCAAAGCCATGACTCTGGAAGAGCGGCGCCTGCCAGCCGGCCTGGCGCATATTCTTGGCGATGATCGCCTGCGCTGGCACCACCGACCAGTTGATCACGGCCTGAATGGAAGCGTCGGCCTTCAACTTGGCCACCAGGGCGCTGAGGTCGGTGGCCTTGCTGTCATAGGTCTCGGAGGCCGCCACCTTGATGCCGAAGGCAGGGGCCATCTTCTCCAACTGCTCCTTGCCGGCCTTGCCGAAGCCGTCGTTGCCGGAGGCAATGGCAATGGTGTCGATCTTGAGCCGCTGCATTTCCTCAAAGATCATCTGGGCGGCAAACGAATCTTTTTGCGGGGTTTTAAAGACGTAACCAGCCACCGGATTGACAATCACCTCGGCGGCGGCACAGGAAATAAGCACTGTTTTGCCGTCCTCGGCCACCTTTTTCACGGCCATCGACTCGCCGGAGGTGGACGGGCCGATGATCGCCACCACCTTATCCTCCTCGATCAACTGCTTGGCAAAGGAGACGGCCTTTTCCGAGCTGCCGGCAGAATCCTTGACGATCAGCTCGATGGTGTCACCGTTGATGCCGCCCGCCTTATTGATCTTCTCGACCACCATCTCGGCGCTCCGGGCCTCGGGACCGCCGAGAAAGGAAGCCGGGCCGGTCACGGCAAAAATTGCCCCCACCTTGATGGTTCCAGCGGTCGCACCGGAGAGTGTCGCAGCCAGGACAAGAGAAGCGGAGGCACACCCTAGTGCCCATCGTTTCATACTGCTTTTCATGTTTCCCCCATTTGTAATTGTGCACATCAAGTAGAAAAAGCCGCGCCACCGCTCGTGGTGACGCCGCGGGGTTGCCGTGCCGCTAGATGGCGCAGATTTGGGCGCCGGTCAGCAGGGCAAACCCCCTCTCTTGCAAAATTTCTATCGCCTTGTCCATCTCGTCGAAGCGGAAGATCAAAACCGCGTTGGCTCCGCTCTTGTTGACAAAGGCGTACATGTATTCGACGTTCAGCCCGACTTCGTTGACCACTTTGAGCACACTGGCCAGTCCACCGGAACGATCCGGCACTTCGACCGCAATCACATTGGTCTTGCCGACGGTAAAGCCACCCGCGCGCAAGGCCTCCTTGGCCAGGTCGACCTTGTCGACAATCAGACGCAGGATGCCGAAGTCGGCGGTATCGGCCACGGAAAGAGCCCGGATATTGATGTCGTTCTCCGCCAGGATCCGGGTAATTTCCGCCAGACGACCGGATTTATTCTCAAGAAAAACCGCAATCTGTTCTACACGCATACACCCCTCCTGCTCTAATGTTTACAGTTTACGCCGATCGATGACCCGTTGCGCCTTGCCTTCGGAGCGCTGGATGGAACGGGGCTCCACCAGTTTCACCTTGCAGGTGACGCCGAGCATGTCCTTGATCTCCGCCTGAATCTTTTTGCTCAATTTTTCTAGGACCTTGATTTCGTCGGAGAAGATATCATCGCTGACTTCAACCAGGACCGACATGACATCGAGGCTGCCCTCGCGGGTCACCTCAATCTGGTAATGCGGTTCGACGCCTTCGACGCCAACCAGGACGTGCTCCACCTGGGAGGGGAAGACATTGACTCCGCGGATGATCAGCATATCGTCGGTCCGCCCGGTGACCTTCTCCATCCGGATCAGGGTGCGGCCGCAACCGCAGGGCTCGAGAAACAACCGGGAGATGTCCTTGGTCCGGTAGCGGATCAAGGGAAAGGCCTCCTTGGTCAAAGTGGTGAAGACCAACTCTCCTCGCTCACCGTAGGGCAAGGGCTCCAGGGTATCCGGGTCGATAATCTCGGGCAGGAAATTGTCCTCAAGGATATGCATGCCGTGGGTGGAATGGAGACACTCCATGGCCACGCCGGGACCGATGATCTCCGACAGGCCGTAGATGTCCACCGCCCTGATTCCCAGCTTGCGCTCGACCTCCTCGCGCATATTCTCGCTCCAGGGCTCGGCTCCGTGGATGCCGACCCGCAGTTTCAGCTCCTCGGGCGCGACCTTGGCATCAAGCATGGCGTCGGCGAGGTTGAGGGCATAGGAAGGGGTGGAGAGGAGCACGGTGGAGCCGAAATCGCGCATGATCGCGATCTGCCGTCGCGAGTTGCCGCCGGAAACCGGAATAACCGTGGCCCCAAGGGCTTCGATGCCGTAATGGGCGCCGAGACCGCCGGTGAACAGGCCATAACCGTAAGCGTTATGGACCATGTCGCCCCGGGTTACCCCGGCCATGGTCAGACAGCGGGCCATGACCGAGGCCCAGAGATCGATGTCCGCCTGGGTATAGCCGACCACCGTGGACTTGCCGGTGGTCCCGGAGGAGGCATGTACCCGGATGACGTCGTCCATGGGGGTGGCAAAGAGCCCGAAGGGGTAGTTGTCGCGCAGATCGTCCTTGGTGGTATAGGGCAGATGGCGCAGGTCAGCCAGGGACCGGATGTCACCGGGTTTGACCCCGGCTGCTTCCATTTTTGCCCGGTACGGCCGCACTTTGTCGTACATCCGATGGACCAGGGTCTGCAGCCGCTTGAGCTGGATCGATTCCAGGCCGGACCTGGGCAGCGTTTCAATTTCCTCAACCCACATCATCGTTTCACCTCTTTGTTCAATTGGCGGCGGCTCAGGCGTACACCGCAGCCCGGCCGGCGGCAAAGGCCTTTTTGTTGACCTCGCGGAACTGCTCTTTGACGGTATTGTCGATCACCTGGAGAAAAACATCGAGGCTGACCGCGAGGAAATTGGACATGGCCCCGACCATGGCGACGTTAGCGGTGCGCAACTCGCCCACCGACTCGGCCACGGCAAAAGCGTCGATAGCCACCACCTTGATGTGGCGGTTTTTCAATTCATCAAGAATGTTCTCGGGATAGGTTGCCTTGCCCAATGCCACCGAAGGCGGCAGGATTTTCTGGGTGTTGACCACCACGGCGCTGTCTTTGTGCAGGTAGGGCAGATAGCGGACCGCTTCCAAGATCTCGAAGGCCACCAGGATATCGGCGGTGCCCGGTTCGATCAAAGGAGAATAGACTTTCTCGCCGTAGCGCAGATGGGCCTCAACCGAGCCGCCGCGCTGCGCCATGCCGTGAACCTCGCTCTTCTTGACGTCAAACCCTGCGGCCAGCTGCGCATGGGCCGTCAATTCGCTGGCCAGGAGGATGCCTTGTCCGCCCACACCGGAAAAGAGAATATTACCGCTCTGTTTCATTACTTGGCCTCCTTTCTGGTGATCGCTTCAAACTTGCAGACCGCGGCACACTGGCCACAGCCGGCGCACTGCACCTCGGCAATCTGGGCAAACCCCTTCTGTTTTTCGCGATATCCTCGCGCCACTGCCTCTTCCGGGGTCAGCGGCGTCCAGCTGATGGCCGGACAGCCCATCTGCACGCACAGCGAACAGCCGGTGCAGTTGTCAAGGTTGGTAAAGTAGACCGGTTTTTTCCGTTTGACCTCTTCAGGCAACAGCACGCAGGGGGCGCGGCTGATGATTACCGATGGCTCAGGCGCGGCAATCTCCTCCTTCAGGACCTTACGGGTCGCCTCGACATCATGCGGATTGACCACCACTACCCGCTTGACGCCCAATGCCCGGCAAAGCGCTTCCAGATCCAGGGCCGGAGCCGGGTTGCCCAGGATGGTTCGGCCCGAAGCCGGATTCTCCTGGTGGCCGGTCATGGCGGTGGTGCGGTTGTCGAGGATGATCACCGAGGCATACGAATTGTTGTAGACCGCGTTCAAGAGGCCGGTCATGCCTGAGTGCATGAAGGTGGAATCGCCCAGCACGGCGACGATCTTGCCTTCGCCCTTTTTCCCAAGCGCCTTGGACATGCCGTGGGCCATGGTGATCGAGGCACCCATGCAAACGCAGGCGTCCATGGCCGAGAGCGGCGGCAGGAAGCCCAGGGTATAGCACCCGATATCGCCGGAAACAAAGACATCCTTCATCTTGGACAACCCGTAAAACAGGCCGCGATGCGGGCAGCCGGCGCACATGTTCGGCGGCCGCATCGGCAGCTCCAGCGGCGCGAACAGCTCGCCGATCGACTCCGGCTCAATTGCCTTGCGGACAATGAAGGAATTCAGCTCACCCTGATTGGGGATGAGATCCTTGCCGCGACAGGCAATGCCCATGGCCTTGAGATGGGTCTCGATGAAGGGGTCCAATTCCTCGACCACGATCAGCTCGTCCACCGAGGCCGCAAATTCGCGGATCATCCGTTCCGGCAGCGGCCAGACCATGCCCAGCTTGAGCACCGGAGCATGGGGGAAGACCTCCTTGACGTAGTTGTAGGGAACACCGGAGGTGATGAAGCCGCGCGGGCCGGTGCCGGGTTCAATCCGGTTTTCCGGCAGGGTCTCGGCGAGTTCGCGAGCAGCGGCCATTCGTTTTTCCACCGCCATCCGTCGCACCCGGGCGTTGCCGGGGAGCATAACCATCTTGGCCGGCGACTTTTCCATCGACGGCTCGGGAACCTCCTGGCGCTGGCCTTTCTCGACCACCCCCTTGACGTGGGCGATGCGGGTGGTGATGCGAACGATCACGGGCGTATCCAACTGCTCGCTGAGGGCATAGGCGCGTGCCATCATCTCCTTGGCCTCGGCGGGATCGGAGGGCTCAAGCAAAGGCAGTTTGGCGGCAAAGGCGTAGTTGCGGTTATCCTGCTCGTTCTGGGAGCTGTGCATCTGCGGATCGTCGGCATTGAGGATCACCAGCCCGCCGCGCACGCCGGTGTAGGCGGCGGTGAACAGGGGATCGGCGGCCACGTTGAGGCCGACATGTTTCATGGTCGCCAAGGCTCGGGCGCCGGCAAAGGAAGCGCCGATGGCCACTTCCAACCCCACCTTCTCATTGGGGGCCCATTCGGCATAGACGCCCTCGTAGCGGGCCAGATTCCCCATGATTTCAGTCGACGGCGTGCCCGGATAGCCTGAGGCCACTCGAACACCCGCCTCCCAGGCACCCAAGGCAATCGCCTCGTTGCCGGAAAGCCACAACTTTGTTTCCTTTTCAAACGCCACGTCATTCCTCCTTTTCTTGCTCGCTGATGGACTGGCCGAAATGCTGTTTCAGGGTGCACCCCACGACATCAGGACCGGATGGGGTATCTTCGATCCGTTCCCTGTCCGCCCCTCTTATCACTCATTTCATCAGGGAGCATCCATACCTTGAATGGCGCCGGTTAGGCAAGAGTTTTTCCCCTGTTTCCCCTTGTTCACCGACTTCAGAACACGCACTCCCATCCACGCCCTTTCATGAATTGAGATCGGCACCCCAGACCCCGCAGCTCACCGACAACAGATGGCCACCGGGATTATTTGGTACTCTTGCCGGTAGCCGTCTGGACCGTCGCCTGACGCACGGTCATGGTCCATTCCGCCTGCTCCTTGCCCAGGTGAGAGGTTGCGGCCATCAACTCGGTTGATTGCATCAACTGCACCAGCTCGCGATTCAATCGGGAGACGGAGATATTCTTGGTGGTGGCCAGAATGCCGGCCAGCCAATCGATGGTCTCGCCGGTCTGACGGGCCATCCGCTGGGGGTACAGGACAAAGCTGCCGAAATTGGCCTGAGCCACCCGGCCTCCCAGTTCCGCGCCCAAATGCTCGGCCACCGGCGCGGCCAGCACATTGGGGGCAACCTTGGAATCGAGGATATCCTTCAGGGCCTGCTTGCTGGTGGCCAGGTAGAGCATGGAATCGGTGAGCACAACTGCGGGCTGAGCGGCCTCATCGGGTAACACCGGCCAACAATAAAGGGTCTGCCCCGCCACCTGTTCCTGCTCCTCGCTGGCCATGCCGCTCCCCGCGATGACCCGGCGCAATCCGGCCAAAGCGGTTTCGGCAATCTTGCGGTCCCGAATTCCCACGAACAGGGTCAACTTCGGTGCGGGAAACAGCGCGGTGCGCACGATGTCGTCGAGGACACCACCGTACTGGGGACCAAAGGCCCGCCCCAGCTCGTCGAGGGAAACACCCAGATTTTGACGAACCTCGCCATCCAGCTCACGGTACTCCTTCTCGTTGGCTGCCATGGCCTTGACGATCATTTCCGGCCGCAGCGACGAGGCCCAATTGTAGGCCAGCGTCCGTTCTTTCAGCAGATGCAAGGACTGGTTCGTCCCAGCTGCGGCGGCGTCGACCGCGCTCCTCACCAATGCATGCAACTGGTCGTAGCGATAGCTGGAACGGCCCCGGCTCTCCAACCCCTGTTCGGTCCCGTAGGTGACCGAGAACATGGAGTCCACGCCCTGGAGGATCTCGCCGCTTTCCTGTATCTCGGGAACGGTCGAAGTTTTAAGGAGGTCGGCTGCTCCAGCCAGGTTGAGATACATTCGCGTGTAGGTTGAGGCATCGGGATAGGGCTGCCAGAAGGCGAGCGCCTCTTTGAACAGAGGCGCTTTCTCCAAGGAGGCGTCCGACTGAGCGGCGGCAACGCACACCTTGACCGCAGCCGGGGCAAAGGCAAGCACCACGGTCTTGCCCTCGGCGTAGCCATAAATCACCTGATTCTTCTCCACAGTGATCTTGACCAAGTCCAACCCGTCGACGATCTCCCGGCTGACACTGGCGTCCTTGATCAGGCGGCTCAGCAGGTCAAGGGCACCAGCCGCCGAGGTCTGGGCCACTACCACCAGGGACTGCCGCAGGGTCTCGACCGGATTGTGCGCCAAACCCTTACTGTCAGGAGGCAGCAGGGCCAGGGTGGCGTCATCGCCGAACACGGCCCGGAAGGCAGGATTGCTCGTCACCGAAACCACGGAATCATACATCCGGTCATACTCGGCAGTTTCCTTCGGCTGCCCCCCCATCTCCTGAACGATGGCATGAATGGTGTCCTTGGCGAGAAACCGGCCCAGGGCGGTGGCGCCAAAGGTATCGGCAAGGGTGTTCATATGCGTCAGATTGACCACGCCGACCACGTCCTGGGGCAGATAGCGGGCGTACTGGTTGGCCGTCGCCTTTTTGTGCATCAGGAGATAGAACCCAGCGCCGCCGACGGCCGCAAGGCAGAGGAGAATGACTGCAATTTTCTTCATGGAACTGCTCCGGTTAAGGGGATGATACTTTGTCGCCCGTAGTCTGCACTACAGGGCGTCTCGGGGTCGATCAGTCGTCCATCCCCGCTGTTTCCTTTTCAATGGCTTCGATGGCCTGCTGCGCCTCTTCCCATTTCTGGTACGCGCGTTCCAGATGCCGTCCCACCTGGCCGTATTCCTTGCTGACAGCGCCCCATTGTTCCTGGTCGCCGTAGAGTTCGGGATCGGCCATCAGGGCTTCGAGCTCGACCTTGCGGCTTTCCTGCTTCTCGATTTCCCGTTCCGCCTCCTCACTCTTTTTCTTCCACGGCCCGATTTTTTTATTGAGCACCTGCCGCTCCAAGGCTCGCTGCTTGCGCTGGTTTTTTTTATCCGCGCTCTGCCCCTCGTCAAAGGTCTCCGCCTTACTCAGGACCGCCTCGTTCTTCATCGATTGACCACCGGAGGCCGATTGCCCCTCCGCTTTGCGTCGCCATTCGAGATAATCGTCGATATTGCCCTCATGGATCGTCGCCTTGCCGCCTCTGATTTCCAGGACCTTGTTGACAAAGGAATTGACGAAAAAGCGGTTATGGGAAACGACAATAATCGTTCCCTCGTACTGGGCCATGGCCTCCTGCAGGATTTCCTGGGAACTCATGTCCAGATGGTTGGTCGGCTCGTCGAGCAGCATCAGGTTGGCTGGCCGCACCAGCATTTTCGCCAGAGCCACCCGCGATTTTTCCCCGCCCGACAGCACCCGCACTTGCTTTTCCACCTCATCGCCGCTGAAGAGAAAAGCGCCGAGCAGCGAGCGGACCTTGGTAATGGTCATGTCTACCGCCGTGTGATAGACGGTGTCCAGGATCGTCATGTCGCCAGGTAATTCCTGGGCCTGATGCTGGCCAAAATAGGAAAGAATGACATTGTGGCCCGGCTTGATCGTCCCTTCGGCCGGAACCAGCCCCGCCATGATCTTAAGCAAGGTGGTCTTGCCAGCGCCGTTGACACCGACCACCGCCAGCTTGTCGCCGCGCTGCAGGGAAAAGCTGACATTATCGAAAACCGTTTTGCCGTGATACTGTTTGTGTACCCCATGCAGGGTGAGGACATCGCGACCCGAGGGGGCGGCTGGCGGAAAGGAGAAGCGGATGGTGCGATCGGTCTCGGAGAGTTCGAGCCGCTCCAGTTTATCCAGCTGCTTGACCCGGCTCTGCACCTGCCGCGACTTGGTCGATTTGGCCCGGAAACGGGTGATGAACTGCTCGGACTGGCGGATCATGGCCTGTTGATTGTCGTAGGCGGACCGTTCCAGCTCCAGCCGCTGCACCTTTTCCACCAGATAGTGAGAGTAGTTGCCGCGAAACACCGAAAGCTTGCCCAGGCTCAGTTCCCAGGTGATCGCGGTCACCCGGTCGAGGAAGGCCCGGTCATGGGAGATAATGATCATCGCTCCCTGGTACTGCAGGAGAAAATCCTCCAGCCAGGTGAGCGAATCCAGATCCAAATGGTTGGTCGGCTCGTCCAGCAACATCAGCGAGGGCTTTTTCAACAACAGCTTGGCCAGCAGCAGCCGCATGATCCAGCCGCCGGAGAAGCTGGCCACCTCCTGATCCAGGTCAGCGGCGGAAAAGCCCAGACCGAACAGGACGCGCTCGACCTGGGGCCGGATGCGGAAGACATCGCTGCCATCGAGGGCATGCTGCAGGTCACCCTGCCGCACCAACAGCGCATCGATCGCCTTGTTGTCCGGATCCATCAGGGCCAGTTCTTCGCTCACCTGCTCCAATTCTTCCTGCTGGGCCAGGACCACGTCAAAAGCCGATTCCGCCTCGGCAAAAAGGCTGCGGCTACCCAGCTCAATACTGACCTCCTGCGGCAGGTAGGCCACGGAAAACCAGGAGGCCCGGCTGACGATCCCCGGATCGACCTCGTGTTCACCGCACATGATCTTGAGTAAGGTGGATTTACCCGAGCCGTTCACCCCGGCCAGTCCGACCCGGTCTCCGGTATGAATCTGGGCCGAGACTTCCCGGAAAATATGTTTATTGCCGTATTGCAGGCTAAGGTTGTTAATGCTGAGCATGGGTGGGGCGTTCTATCTCTGGTTGAAAGATGCAGTTTATTGACCAGTACGCTTGTCATCTTCGGTTAAAAAAGAGGGGGGCAGACAACGCGTCAATCGGTTGGTCAGGAGGAGTTTGTGTCCCTGTCGCCCGGTCAGCTTCAACAATCCGCAGGGTCTGGCGCGGTTGCTCGGGATCAACCCGCAGGGAAAAGCGATCAAGCAGGCCCAATTGGCGCAAGCGCGCCAGGTTGGCGGAGCGAAGGCCACGAAAAATTGACTGGTCGCGTTCAGCGATCACCAGGGTCACCGGGGCTGTTCTCGGCACTCCCACCAGCGCCTGCCGCGTGCGCTGCAGCATCAGCCGGGACTGGACCAGTTCACCAAAGGCCGGGTGATAGGGACCACTCACCAGAGACTGCTCCAACTCAGCCGAGGGTTGCAGGCCCATCCGTACCACCCTGATCCCCTGATCGTCAAACCGTTTTTTCATAAAGGCGGCGAGAACAACTGCCCTCCCGAGACTGAGCGGCCGGTATCCTCCCCGGTGGTACAACCCCTCCAGACCGCTGCCGCGCAGGACCAGCACCGGGTAGAGGCGGACAAAATCGGGCCGCAAACCAATGACCGCCGCCACGGTGCTGCGCAGGGTGCGAAAGCGGTCACCGGGCAGGCCGAGCATCAACTGGATACCGAGACGGATATTGCGCTCCCGGATCAGACGAACGGCCGGCTCAATATCTGCTCGGCCATGACCCCGGCCAGCCCGGCGCAGCACCCCGTCATCGCAGGATTGAACACCGAGTTCGATGATGGAAACCCCGTGGCGACAGAGCAGATCGAGCCGGTCGCGATCGATGTAATCGGGCCGGGTGGAGAGACGGATCTCCCGCACCAGGCCCTGCTGGTAAAAGGGCTGCACCGCTGCCAGCAATTCCGTCTGCCGCGTGGCCGGCAGCCCGGTGAAACTGCCGCCATAAAAGGCGACTTGGGCCTGCCCCCGGTTCTCCGGCTTGGCCCGCGCCAGCCAGGTGCGGATGGTCTCCCCGACCTCCGCCCCGGTCACCGGTGCAGCCACATGACCACTGATGCTGTGCTGGTTGCAGAAGAGGCAATGGTGAGGGCATCCCTCGTGGGGGATAAATATCGGGATAACCAGGGACATGGAGATGGCGGATGCGTCGGGGTCAACCCTGCCTTCGCAGATGGGCGAGGGCGATGCGGGCGGCCTGCTGTTCAGCCTCCTTTTTGCTGGAGGCCATCCCCGTCCCCAGTTCCTCTCCCTGAAATTGCACGGCTATCGAAAAGAGACGGGCGTGAGCGGGCCCCTCCTCATCCACCAGCACATATTCCGGACCGGCGTTGAAACGTTCCTGCAGCAATTCCTGCAACGAACTCTTGGCATCGGCACTGACCAGTCGTTCCTGATGTTGCTCGATATGGGGCTCAAAAAAGCGGCGGACAAAGGCCAGGGCTTCATCGTAGCCGCCGTCAAGAAAGATCGCCCCCACCAGGGCCTCATAGGCACAGGAGAGGATCGAAGACTTACCCCGGCCATGGCAGGCGTTCTCCCCCTTGCCGAGGAGGATATATCGGCCAAGCTCAATCTCCCGGGCCCGTTCGGCCAGACCGTTTTCGTTGACCAGGGCTGAACGGATGCGGGTCAGCTTGCCTTCCCGCATCTCCGGAAATCGGATAAAGAGGACATAGCCCACGATGAGATCGAGAACCGCATCCCCGAGAAATTCCTGGGTTTCATTGTGCCGGCCATCATCGAGCCGTTCAAAGGCAAAAGAACTGTGAATGAGAGAGAGTTGCAGCAGTCGCAGGTCGCGG
The DNA here is from genome assembly GCA_038318785.1 of Desulfobulbales bacterium. GTDB lineage: Bacteria > Desulfobacterota > Desulfobulbia > Desulfobulbales > Desulfobulbaceae > Desulfobulbus. The sequence continues at coordinate 17,803 of JBBQCO010000018.1, forward strand.
AACCGATAGCCGATCCGTTCCTGCAGCTCCTGCAACTCTTCCTCATGGTCCTGAATCAGGGCCGCGAGCGTGGTTCCCATGGTTTTGATTTCTCCTTGTCAAAAATAAAATCTATGGTATAAGTGCCGCACATTAGGGCGACGTAGCCAAGTGGTAAGGCAGTGGTCTGCAAAACCATTACTCAGCGGTTCAAATCCGCTCGTCGCCTCCAGACAATGCAAGCGGTCACAGAGTTTTCTGTGACCGCTTTTTTTGTTTGTCGCCGCCCCTCATTTCCCCAAGTGGTACTCCTGTTCAACCTTGTGGCTCGCTCCCTTGCGGCCCAAGATACTCGAATAAAGCAGAAAACTGTCCACAGCAAACGGCTCGCTCCAGAGCAAACCCTGCACCCCTATGTAGCTGCCGACCCGGGTCGCCGGGGTCTGGTGCAACCGGGCCAGGGTAATATGGGGGGAGAATTTGCGATTCTCCGGTTCGACGCCGAGGGCAAAAAGCCGGGTGGTAATCTTGCGCTGGAGTACCAGCAAGGGTTCGCTCCGCTCGATTCCGGCCCAGATCACCCGAGGCTGGCCACGTGGCGGGAAAAAGCCGACACCCTGCAGTCGCAGGCTCAAGGGGGCGACCTGGATCTCTTCTAAGGCTTCGCGGATGTCGAGGAAGGCCGAACCGCTGACCTCACCGATGAAACAGAGGGTGAGATGCAGTTGTTCGGGTAGGATCCAGCGGGCATCCGGCAGGCCGCAGCAGATACCGACCAGCTGTTCGCGAATTTCCACCGGCGGATCGATGGCGACAAAGAGCCGTTTATTCATAAGCCGTCTCCCCTGTGCTCCATGTCGTTCATGCAAGCAATTCTGTCATCCGACCGCGGGGAGAGAACTCGCGTTTTTGCCTCACGCTCACAAAGATTGCTCCCTCTGGTCGATGACACCAAAGGCAGAGATGGTGGTGCAAGCCGACTCAGCTCCTCCAATCCATGCCAATATCGCAGGCCTTAGCCGAATGGGTCAGAGCGCCGACGGAGATGATGTCCACTCCGGTTTCGGCAATACCGCGCACGGTCTGGAGATTGACCCCGCCCGAGGCCTCGACCAGGGCCCGACCGTTGATCAGTGCCACCGCTTGCCGCATGGTGGCCAGATCCATGTTGTCGAGCATGATCACCCCAACGCCGCAGGCCAGACACTCCTCGACCTGCGCCAGGGTATCGGTCTCGACCTCGACATTGATGGTATGGGGCACCCGTGACCGTACCCGCCGTACTGCCTCGGTGATCGAGCCGCAGGCGGCAATATGGTTATCCTTGATCAGGACGCCGTCGCTCAGGCTGTACCGGTGGTTGTAGCCGCCGCTGGAGCGGACCGCATATTTTTCCAGCATGCGCAGCCCCGGCGTGGTCTTGCGGGTATCGACGACTTTCGCTTTCGTGCCCACCACCTGATCGGCAAAGGTCGCGGTCAGAGAAGCAATACCGCACAATCGCTGCACCAGATTGAGCGCAACCCGCTCAGCCCGCAAGAGGGTCCGAGTGGCTCCGCTGAGGCTCAGCAGTTCCGCCCCGGCCTCGACCCGGCTGCCGTCAGCCATGGCCCCGGTGCAGGAAACAGTCGGGTCCAGCAGATAAAAAACCCGGGCGGCAACAGTTGCCATCCCCACGACGACCATGGGGTGCCGCGCGATGAAGACGGCTCGTGCCCGATCTTCCGGGGTGAAGAGAGCCTCGGTGGTGATGTCGCCGTGCTCCAGATCTTCGGCCAGAAAGGCCCGGAGGATGTTGTCCAAGAGAAAAGTATCCATATCAGCCCAGTTTTCGCATCCGCTCGGTCGACTCGATAGTTTTGGCGAGGCGGGCACGGATTTCGGCCTCCTTCTCCCGCTCCTTGGCCACCACCGATTCGGGGGCGTTGCTCATGAATTTTTCGTTGCCCAGTTTGCCGACAATCCGCTCCAGTTCCTTCTCCAGCTTGCCCTGCTCTCTGGCCAGCTTCTCCAACTCGCCGGCGACATCAATCAGTCCCTTGAGCGGCACCACCAGCTCGACGTCCTGCACCAGGGCATGGCCGGCGTCGTCGGGAACGGTGCCGGCCGCTTCAATGTGCAGGGAACCGGCCCGCACCATGGCCTGGATGCCGGGGGCATAGTCAGCCAGGATTTGGCGTTTGGCCGCATCCGGACAGATGAGGATCGCCTCGATCTTGGCACTCGGGTGCACCTCCGCCTCGGTGCGAATGGTGCGCAGGCCCGAGATGACGCCCATCAGCAGGTTCATCACCCTTTCGGCCTCTGCATCCTCCCAGGCCGTGATCGGTTCGGGAAAAGGCTCGATCATGATCGAGCTGCGGTTTCCGGGCAACTGGCCCCAGATCTCCTCGGTCACAAAAGGCGTGATCGGGTGCATCAGCTTGAGGATATTTTCAAGCACGGCGAGCAGGACCGCTTTGGCCTGCTGCTGGGCCTGGACATCCTGGCTAAACAGGTCGGCCTTGATCCATTCCAGGTACCAGTCACAGAATTCGTGCCAGACGAACTGATAATTGGCGGAAGCCACCTCGTTGAAGTTGTAGCCGTCCAGCGCCGCCCGCACAGCCTTGATGGTGGCGTTCATCCGGCTGAGAATCCAGCGGTGCGCCAGGGCCAGGCCTTTGGGGTCAATGGTCATTGCGGTGATAGCCGGGTCCGCCTCCTTGAGATGCATCTGGGCAAAACGGGCCGCGTTCCACAGCTTGTTAATGAAGCGGCGGTAGCCGTCGATCCGCTCCTCATCCATGCGGATCTCCCGTCCCTGGGCGGCAAAGGCGGTGAGGGTGAAGCGGAAGGCATCGGTGCCGTACTGCTCGATCATCACCAGGGGATCGATGACGTTGCCGGTGGATTTCGACATCTTCTTGCCGAACTTGTCGCGCACCAGGGCATGGAGATAGACATCGTGGAAGGGGATCTCGTCCATGATGTGCAGCCCCATCATCATCATCCGCGCCACCCAGAAGAAGAGGATGTCGAAACTGGTGATCAGGACCGAGGTGGGGTAGAAAAAGTCGAGCTCCTTGGTTTTTTCCGGCCAGCCGAGGGTGGAGAAGGGCCAGAGGGCCGAACTGAACCAGGTGTCGAGCACATCGGTCTCCTGGTGCAGGCTGGTGCTGCCGCAAGCCGGACAGACGTCGGGGTCGCTGACTTCAACGATCACCTCGCCGCAGGCCGCGCAAGTCCAGGCCGGGATGCGATGGCCCCACCAGATCTGGCGGGAGATGCACCAGTCGCGGATGTTGTCCATCCAGGCGTAGAAGGTGCGATGCCAGGTGTTGGGATAGATATTGATCCGCCCTTCCCGGACTGCAGCCACCGCCTTATCGGCCAGGGGCCGGACACTGACGAACCACTGCTTAGAGGTGGTGGGCTCAACCACGGTGGTGCAGCGGTAGCACTTGCCCACCGCATGCTGATAGGGTTCGATCTTGTCGAGAAAACCTTGTTCTTCGAGATCCTTGACGATCTGTTTGCGGCAGGCGAAGCGATCGAGTCCCTCGTACTTGCCGGCAGCCTCGTTCATCACCCCATAATCGTCCATCACCTTGAGGCGGGGCAGATCATGGCGCAGACCGATTTCGTAGTCGTCGCGGTCGTGGGCCGGAGTGACCTTGAGCGCCCCGGTACCGAATTCCCGCTGGACATGGTGATCAAAGACCACCGGAATCGTCCGGCCGGTGAGCGGCAGGGCGATGCCGATGGTGTTGAGATGCTGGTAGCGTTCGTCCTCGGGATGGACCGCCACGGCGGTGTCGCCCAGCATGGTTTCCGGCCGGGTAGTGGCCACCACCACCGAGCCCGAGCCGTCGGCATAGGGGTAGCGGATATGGTAGAGTTTGCCGTCGGTGGGATCGTGCTCAACCTCGTCGTCGGCCAGCGCCGTGTGGCAGCGCGGGCACCAGTTGACGATGTAATCGCCCTTGTAGATCAGCCCTTCCTTGTACAACCGGACAAAGACCGCGCGCACCGCCTGGGAGAGTCCCTCGTCCATGGTAAACCGTTCCCGGTCCCAGTCGCAGGAGGCCCCCATCCGCTTCAGCTGGTTGATGATGGTGCCGCCCTTCTCTTCCCGCCAAGCCCAGACCCGCTCGATGAATTTCTCTCGGCCGAGATCGTGGCGGGTCAGTTTCTCGGTGGCTAACTGCCGTTCGACCACGTTCTGGGTGGCGATACCGGCATGATCGGTCCCCGGCACCCAGAGGGTGTTGTCGCCTTTCATCCGATGGTAGCGGATGAGGAGATCCTGGAGGGTATTGTTGAGGGCATGGCCGATATGGAGCACGCCGGTGACGTTAGGCGGCGGGATGACGATGGAAAACGAGGGTTTGCCCTCCTCCATCCCGGCGCTGAAGGTTTTCTCCTCCAGCCAGTGGGTGTACCAGCGCCGTTCGACCTCGGTAAATTCGTAGGTCTTGGGCAGATCGTATTTCTCAGGACTTTGTTTATCGGTCGCTTTCATAGGGTCGTTGTGATGCCGCCCTTGCAGGCGAGGGGTTGGGAACGGAAATCATGCCCTAGAGCACGCTCCAGGGTTTGGGCATGAAAATCTGCGAATAGAGGGTCAGGGCATAACGGTCGGTCATGCCGGCGATAAAATCGCAGACCCGGCGGTGCCGCTGCTGCTCCTCCTCGACCGACTGCACCGGTTGCCGGAGGCGGCAGCAGGAACCAATGCCGTCTTCCGGAAAATCATGTTCGAGAAAAAAGCCGTAGAGATCGCGAATGATCCGTTGCGCCTTTTCAAACTCGTTGTGGACCCGGCAGTTGCGGTAGACGTTGTCGTAGAGAAAGGTGCGTAAATCAGTGATGGTGTCGTTCATCCGCGCACTCAGATGGAGCCGGCCGTCGTTGCGGGCGATGGTGGTGGCGACCAGATCGCCGACCATGGCGTTGATCCGCTGCGAGGAACGGTCGCCCAAAACCTCGCGCAGAGGTTGGGGCAGATCGTCGTCCCGGAGCATGTCGGCGCGCAGGGCGTCGTCCATATCGTGGTTGACGTAGGCCATGATGTCGGCCACCCGCACCAATTGCCCCTCCAAAGTGGCGGCCAACTCGGCGGTGTCGTCGGGGAGAATCTCGCCGTAGCCCTTGGAATGTTTCAAGATACCGTTGCGCACCTCCCAGGTGAGATTGAGACCGCGACCGCCATTTTCAAGGAAATCGACGACCCGTAGGCTCTGGCGGTAATGCTTGAACCCTTTGGGATGCAACAGGTTGAGACTGAACTCGCCGGCATGACCAAAGGGCGTGTGGCCGAGGTCGTGGCCAAGGGCAATGGCCTCGGTCAGATACTCGTTGAGCCGCAGGCAGACCGCCATTGTCCGGGCAATCTGGGACACCTCCAGCACATGGGTGAGGCGGGTGCGGTAATGATCACCGGCCGGGGCGAGAAAGACCTGGGTTTTGTGCTTCAGCCGACGGAAGGTCTTGGAGTGGATAATCCGGTCCCGGTCGCGCTGGAAGGCGGTGCGCAGATGGCAGGGTTCCTCCCCCCCGGAAAAACGCCCCTTTGAGCGGCTGCTGAGGCAGGCAAAGGGCGAGAGGGTCTGTTTTTCCTGCTCCTCCAACTGCTCGCGGATCGTGCTCTCCATGCGCAACATCACCCGGCGACCTCAGGGCTGCCAGAGGAGATAGGCTTTGATGAATGAATCGAGCCGGCCATCGAGAACCGCATCGACGTTGCCCTCCTCGGTGTTGGTGCGATGATCCTTGATCAGCCGGTACGGTTGCAACACGTAGGAGCGGATCTGGCTGCCCCAGGCGATCTCTTTTTTGTCGCCTTGGATGTTTTCCTGGGTACGTTGCTTTTCTTCCTTCTCCCGCTCAAACAACCGCGCCATCAGCATCTTCATGGCTGTGGCCTTATTGCTGTGCTGGGAGCGTTCGTTCTGACACTGGACCACGATTCCCGAGGGAAAATGGGTGATGCGGATGGCCGAATCGGTCTTGTTGACATGCTGGCCGCCTGAACCGCTGGCCCGGTAGGTGTCGATGCGAAGATCCTTGTCGTTGATTTCGATGGCGACGTCATCGTCCAATTCGGGCATGACCATCACCGAAGCGAACGAGGTGTGCCGCCGGCCGCTGGCGTCAAAGGGCGAAATCCGCACCAGCCGGTGGATACCGACCTCGGAGCGCAGATAGCCGTAAGCATACTTGCCCTTGACCATGATGGTGACACTCTTGGTGCCGGCCTCGTCGCCGGGCAGCAGGTCGAGGATATCGGCCTTGAATCCCTTGGCTTCCGCCCAGCGCAGATACATCCGCAGCAGAATGCCGACCCAATCCTGGGCCTCGGTGCCTCCTGCTCCGGCGTGAATGGTCAGGATGGCGTTATTGGTGTCGTGCTCACCGCTGAACATGCACTCCAGCTCGACCAGATCGATGCGCTGGCGCAGGCTGTCCAGGCCGGAAACGACTTCCTGGTAGGTGCCTTCATCATTCTCTTCCTTGGCCAGATCAAGCAGCATTTCGGCGTCTTCAAGATCGCCGAAATTCTTCTCCCAGACGCCGATCAGATCCTGCAGTTGACCCAGTAGGCGCTGTACCCGCTTGGCTTCGGTTTGGTTGTCCCAGAAATTGGGGCTGACGGTCTGCCGCTCCAGCAGTTCAACTTGTTCTCGTTTGCCCTCTAAGTCAAAGATGCTCCTTGAGCACGAGCATTCGGCCTTTGAGGCTTTCGAGCAACTGCTTTGATTCCGCTGATTCGGTTACATCGGCCATGATCCACCTCACTGAAAAAAAATAAACGAGTTCGCCTTAGGCGTCTCGCCAGTATCCAAACACAAACGGCTCAACCGGTCGTGTGTTTTCGACCGACCAAGCCGTCTCTACGAAAGGGCTCTATAATAAACAGATTTACTGCAAGTCTCAAGGAAGAAAGGCGGGAAAACGGGTGAAAAGAAGAACGGGAGACGCCAAACGGCGACAGGAGGGCGGTCTTTTACGTGTATCCGTCATTCTTTGCGCCTCGGACGAAAAACCAACAGCAGCGGAATAAGGACGGCGCAGACGGTGCCGAATCGGTAACCGCCCCGAGTGAACACTGTGGTCAGCTCAAGCATCGGCGCTTGGGCGGAAAGTGCCGCCTCGGTGAAGATTTCAGTGTGCGCGGTGATTCGCCCCAAGGGGTCGACAAAACCGCTGATGCCGGTATTGGCAGCGCGGATCAGCGTCCGCTTGTTCTCCACCGCCCGGAACACCGCCATGGCCATGGATTGATACGGGGCGCTCGACCGCCCATACCAGGCGTCGTTGGTGATATTGACCAGCAGGTTGGCGCCGCAGGCCACGCTCTCCCGGGCGATGTCGGGAAAAATCGATTCGTAGCAGATCAGCATACCCAGCTTCATCGCCCCCAGCACCAGCGGCCCCTTTTCAGCGCCGACGGAAAAATCGCCGATGCTTTCCACCAGTGGTGCCAGAAAAGGCAAAAAACGGCGCAATGGCACATATTCGCCGAAGGGCACGAGATGCTGCTTGGCATACTGACCACCGATCCGGCCGTCGGGGCCGAGAAGAACAGCGCCGTTATAATAGCGGACCAGATCTCTGCCGCCTGCCTGCGGCGTGATCGTGTACAAAGGAGCCCCGGTCAGAATCCAGGTGTTATTGGTCGTGGTGAAGTCGGTGACCCGGTTGATTAAAGCGTCTTGCTGCGGATAGAAGGGCAGGGCCGTCTCCGGCCAGATGACCAACTCGGCACCGGCCTCCCGCACCACCTGTTGCGAGAGCTTAAGATAGGTGGTGACCGTGGCCTCCTTGGTGGCCGACGACCATTTAATCGCCTGATCGACGTTGCCCTGAACCACAACCACCTTGGCCTGCAGTGATCGAGCGGCAATCGAGCTGACCTCCTGGTAGCGGAACCAAGAAGAGCCACCGATCAACCCGAGAAAAACAACAGCTGCCAATAGCAGCCCGCGTTCTAGGCGGAAATTTCTCCGGACATCGCGGCGCTGGCGGTCGACGATGCCGACCACCAGTCCATTGCACAGCACCAGGCTGAAGGTGATCAGGTGATGACCACCGAGATCGGCCGCCTGAATCAGCACGGGTTGACCGAACAGGCCATAACCGAGATCCATCCAAGGAAACCCGCTGAAGAGTAGGCCGCGCAAATAATCGAGCCCGACCCAGAGCACCGGTGCACTCCAAACCAGGGCCGCCACCGAGCGCCCCCGGTATTGGGAGCGACCGGCCAGCAGGCTGAGCAGGTAACAGAAAACCGCCGGGAAACAGGCCATGTAGGCGGCCAACAGGCACAGGGCCGGTAGGGAAATCCACAACGGCAACCCGCCGTAGCGGCCAAGGACAATCAGAATCCAATAGAGCAAGGCCAGGTTGTAGACCAGGCCAAAAACAAAGCCGCCCAAGGCGCTGCGGCCCGGCCGGGCGTGCAAGACCAGCAGCAAGAGGGGCGCCAAGGCGACAAACAAAAGCGGCCACCAGCCGATTCGACCCGGCATGGCCAGGGCGAGCAGACCGGCAGAAGCGATGGCGCCCAGCACCAGCGCCACCTTGCCGTCAGCCTTGAGGCTGGGTCTCATCGTTGCGAACAATACGCAGGCTTTTGATGCGACGCGGGTCGGCCCCGAGCACCTTGAAGGACAGACCGCTTTCCTGGACGACAACACCAGCTTGGGGCACCTTGCCCAGGCGGTGAGTGATGAATCCGCCCACCGATTCATAAGGACCCTCTGGCAGGCTCAGGCGAAAATGGGCCTCCACCTCTTCGATGTCGATCTTGGCGTCAACAATCACCGTGCGTTCGTCCACCACCCGCAGCTCGCTTTCTTCATCGTCGTGTTCATCATCGATCTCACCGACGATCTCCTCGATCACGTCCTCGAAGGTCACCAGACCACGCACCCCGCCAAACTCGTCGACCACGATGGCCAAATGGATCTTTTTCAACTGAAATTCGCGCAGCAGCTCGGTGATCGGCTTGGACTCGGGAATAAAGGTCGCCGGATTGAGGAATTCCTTGAGATCGACCGAGGCGTTGGGACCGAGGGCACAGATGCGCAGCAGATCCTTGGCGTGGAGAATGCCGACGATCTGGTCCGGAGTCCCCTGATAGATGGGGATGCGGGTGTAGCCTTCCTCATTGATCAACCGGATCAGTTCCGGCACCGAGGTCTTCAAGTCGGCGCAAACCATCTCCGCCGAAGGGGTCATGATCTCGGAAGCGATGGTCCCCCGGAAATCAAAAATGGAATTGATCAACCTCTCCTCGTGAACGGAGATCAGGCCCTGCTCCTCGCCCTCCTCCAGCAGTTCCTGGATTTCATGTTCCAGTTCCTCGGTGGTGTCAGGCCCACCACGGAAGCCGAGGGCGGATTTTACCTTTTCAAAAAACGACTTACCAGGGGGCTCCTCTTCAGAAGGCGCCGGACTCGCCGGCGACGGCTCCACAGTTTCCATACAAAAATTGACTCTCCTTGTGTTTGAAGAAAAAAACGAGTGCTTTGAAAGTAGGCTAACGGCACTTAAAGTCAAGATTTATTTCAACAGGTTTTCCCGGGAAGCTCCGTGCCTCTCTCGGCAGGCGCAAGAAACGGCACGGATGCAGTTTTATCCCAGCTTCCTCTTGACGCTGACATGAGGGTATGCTATTAGATGCGCTCGCAATCTTCGCCCTGCGGTGTCGTGCGCCCCTTTTTTTCACACTTCAATTTGGGCCGTTAGCTCAGCTGGTAGAGCAGTTGACTCTTAATCAATTGGTCCGCGGTTCGAATCCGCGACGGCCCACCAAGATAATCAACGGATTACAGCGCCCCTGCTGTCATCCGTTTTTTTTTGTCGACCAATCAATCAGGAAAACATTATGGTAACAATTCAAGGCGATACGGTTATCGTTGACCAACACACCACCAAACTCCTGGGCTACCGCCTGGAAGATACGGTCCGGGCTCCGGCCATCATCGTCTTCGTTGACGAGAACAAGCCCCAACTGCTGCCGATACGGCAGAGCGATACCCCGCCGACCCGAGTTCGCTCACTCAATATGGAGGCGGAAATTCAGATCATCACCTACGATGAAATCAACTCGTTCCTGGGGTAAGTAGAACAGAAAACCTCTCAGGACAGAGCGCAGAGGGCTATCGTTCCTGCCAGCGCGGTATCCGTTTTTCCAAAAAGGCCTGGACCCCTTCTTTGGCGTCCTGGGTGGTGCAGAGACGAGCAAAGGCTTCGTTCATCAGATCGAACTGCCGCTGATAGTCCATGTCTTCCGAGGTATAAAAAGCCTTCTTGGCAATCTGGATGGCCAGAGGACTTTTTTTGGCCAAGGTCTCCGCCCAGGTTCTCGCTTCCGTTTCCAAAACCTCTTTGTCCACCACCCGATTGAGTAATCCCAGGGCCTGCGCTTCCGGGGCCTTAATCAGTTCGCCATAAAAGAGGAGTTCCAGCGCTTTTTTCCGCCCCACGCACCGTGCCACCGGGATGATCGGGCCAACGCAATTCAAGCCCACGTTGATGGCGGTCAACCCCATCTTGGTGTTGGTTGCCGCAATCGCCAGATCAGCAGCCGCAACCAAGCCCATACCATTGGCTGCGGCTACCCCATGGACCTGCGCAATCACCGGTTTCTTCATCCGGGAAATAACCACCAGCGGCTGCTCCATGTGCTCGATCCACTGCTGATACTCCATGGCGGTCTTGTCAGCCAGTTCGTTGATATCGATGCCGGCGCAAAAAGCCTTGCCCGCGCCTTTGATGAGCACAACCCGGACCAGCGGGTCGGCATCCATGGCCAGCAGGGCGGTGGTGAGTTCCTCAGCCAGCAGACTGTTGAAGGTATTCAACTGGTCCGGGCGATTTAAGGTGATGACACCGACAAAACCTTCTCCAACTTCAACAATGAGATGCGTGTAGGACATATTCCCCTCCTGATCAAATTTGAATTGGACGCTGATTCCTTGGGACCATTGCCTTTGGCTGACGAACATGCCCTCGCATTACAGCCATGTTTTGCCAACGCCCTCCTTGGGGGGGAGACAGATGCAAAACAATCCCATCACCCCCTCCGCCTGGAATTGTCCGCCTCCATCAACTTCTCGACGAAAGAGAGCATATTGCACTGAAAAGTTCGCTTATGCCCGAAAATTCAGTGTTCCGTCATTTGCGCTTTATACAGAATTTCATCTTGATAAATTTCGAGAGAGTCTCCTTTTTGCAGGGGAAATCCTTTGGGCAGTTCCGTCAAAATCACACCGAACACGGTGTCACCCTCAATGTGCTCCACCTCTAAATCCAAATAGCCACCATCGGCACGAACATTTTCCCCGGAGCCTATCCGGAAAAAGACCCGGATGGTGATCACATCGTCGATATACAGATTTTGGAGAGTGACACCAGGGTAATGAGGAAACTTGTTTGGGTAATAATCCGGCAGCTTGGCGTTCTCCTGGCTGAAAACATGGTAGCCATTCTCAAGGATGTCTTTGAAAAACGGGAAGTTGTCGAGCTTTGACGGAAATTTGATAATGTTCGTTTTCATGGTGCACTCACCGCTGCCTTCAATTAATCGTAACCATTTAATATAAAACAATTTTCAAATACCCTTTTTTGCGAAAAAAAAGAAGGCAAATTCTCACCGCCCGTTTTCCCGCCTGACATCTTGGACAAGGGCAAAAATAAATAGGGCTTCAACGCCGGAGCCACATGAACAGCCCGCTTGCACGAAAGAATCTACCTGAAGTTATACGAAACGGGAACTGAGCTTTCCATGGATCTGACTTCCTGGTGGGTTATGCTCAAAAGTGGTGTTTGAGGGGCCGCTAAATAAAAAATGACGTATCCTGTTGGAATCAGTTTGCCAAAACTTAATTCCAACAAAAAAGGATACGTCATGAATGAGATTAAAGTAGTTCCCTTAAAAAGGGCAGGAGATCTTTCTGAGGATCCGTTAACCCAAGTTTAACTTTTTTGGAAAAATTCATCGCTACATCAGGTCATTACGCTTTAAAAAAATTCGCAGTGGCACTACATTCGTGTATTCCTGCCATCAACTCACCAATTTTCTGGTACCCACGGGCGAGACCGACAGGGATAAGGCATCGTAGAGGCTCTGGAGTTTGGGTTCGGCCACGGTTGTCTTGCGCACATGCAGGGTTCGCCCGTCTTTCTGGGTGAAGGTGGCGGTCACCCGTTGCTGTCCGGAGAAGATCTCCCGCAGCGAGGTCCATCTGGCATTGATGCCGTGCAGATTGAGTTTCCGGCGCAGGGCCTGAACCGCCTGATAGGCGAGCACGGTAATTAATGGCCTGTATCATCGCCCTGGAAGCCCTGAAATTTCAGTGTGTCGCAACCCGTCTACAGTGACTCAAAATACATGGTTGATAGTGTGTCAAAGGGATGGGCTGTAAAATGGAAGCGGAATAATGGGAAGCGTAGCGGTGGAAATCCTGCCGAGAATATAGATCTATGGGGGCGGCTATTATCCTTAATCGAAAAACACCAGGTCAAATTCCAGTGGTTGAAAGGTCATGATGGTCACGAGAAAAACGAACGATGCGACCAGCTTGCTACGGATGCGGCCAATGGCTCCGGGCTGCTGGAAGACGTCGGGTATGCTGGTAATAAAAAGTAGTCTGTACGAACAACCGAGGATTTATTTAGGCATGCCGCGGATAGCGCGGGAGTTAGAGCCGTATAACCTCATCAGTGGCCTGAGGTTATACGGCTTTGAAACAGCGAGTCGAATTATTTTTTTATTCAGGCCTGTTGCAAGCCTTATGTCTTTCTATATATTGAAGAGATTGGAGGTATTCAGTCCGCTTGGCAGATGCACGTCGCTCGCATCCCTTTCGCTTGTACAGCCTTGCTATGCCGATCATTAGTCGGTATAAAATCTTGTTGTTATAATCAGATCCCCGTGAACCGGAGGTGCGTTGTGGCTGTACCGGATTTCCAATCGTTCTTTTTGCCCATGCTGCAATTCGCCAGCGACGGTGACATCCATAGCCTCAAAGATGCCTATGCTTCCTTGGCTGAGCATTTCAATTTGAGTGATACTGACCGAGGAGAGATGCTGCCCAGTGGAGCCCAAGCGATTTATAAAAATAGAATCGCATGGGCCAGGACCTATCTCACCAAGGCGATGCTTTTGGACAGCCCGAAGCGCGGATTCTTCTGCATAACCGAGCGTGGGGCAAAGTTATTGGCTGACAATCCTCCAGCCATACGCGTTGCTCAGCTCAAATGTTACCCCGAATTTATTGCCTTTCATCGGCAAGGTGGTGAAAGCGGTGGCATCTCTGTTGCCCCATCCATCGACGATGAAAAGTCGGCCTCACCTGAAGAAGTTTTTGAGATGGCTTTTCAGGAATTACGTGCAGGGTTGGCAGCTGAGCTATTTTCGTTGATTTCGAACAATTCACCTGAATTCTTTGAACAGCTCGTCATTAAGCTTCTGGTCAAAATGGGTTATGGCGGTTCGATCAAAGACGCTGGCATGGCTGTCGGCAAAACCGGTGACGGTGGAATAGATGGGATTATCAAGGAAGACAAGCTCGGTTTGGATGTGATTTATATTCAGGCAAAACGTTGGCAGGGTACGGTTGGGCGACCTGAAATACAAAAGTTTGTCGGAGCCCTGCACGGACAACGGGCCAAGAAAGGAGTATTCATAACCACGTCCAGTTTCACGAAGGATGCCGGGCAGTACGTGGCCAGCATCGACCCCAAAGTAGTGCTCATAGATGGCGTGAGGTTGGTTGACTTGATGATTGATTACAATTTAGGCGTCTCGACATTTGGCACCTACGAAATCAAAAAGGTTGATTCTGACTTTTTTTCAGAAGGTTAGGAAGGTAAGGCATGGCCAAGCCTGAAGCGCAAACCCGTTCGGAACTCATCGAAAAACAACTCGCTCACGCTGGTTGGAGTAAAAACCGTCGTTCATTTATTGAAGAGTTCTTATTGACTTCAGTTCCTAAAAGCGACCTGACAGAGAACAACACCGAATGCGGGACGGTGAGCCACGGTATACTCAAGCCGATATTCAGGCCTACCTACAGCAGTGGCAAACCACAGATTTAGTGCCAAGTGAACCTCACCACGAGGTTCATCAACTTTTATGTGATGCGATGCAGGAGCAAACACGTTTAGGACTCGTGTAATGCTGCTATGAAGCGAGCTAAATGGTTCTGGTGTGGATGTCGAGATTGCTTTCTTTATTGCTGGACGTTACATGCCGTAAATAATTCTTCTTTTATATAGGAAAACTGAACATACGATTCGTACAAGCCCTTTCGCATTCGGGGTGTCGCCAACCGATTTAACAATTTTCGCGATTTAATAAGGAATCCACATGAGCGATTTGCCTCCATGTCCAAAATGCAGTTCGGAATATACTTACGACGACGGGACTATGTATGTCTGCCCGGAATGCACGCATGAATGGATGAAAGGTGCGGTAACAGAAATCACTGATCAAAAACGTGTCGTGCGTGATGCCCATGGGAATGTGCTTCAGGACGGTGACAGCGTCACTGTGATCAAAGGCCTGAAAATAAAGGGCTCGTCTTCGGTAGTCAAAGTCGGAACCAAAGTGAAAAACATCCGCCTTGTCAACGGCGACCATGATATTGACTGCAAAATTGACGGTATTGGTGCAATGCAGTTGAAATCTGAATTTGTTAAAAAGGCATAACTGACACCTTATTTGTTCTGCTTGATTGTAATTGCACTGCTCGCCCCCATTAGTCGCAGCCTATCAATCGATAAATTGAAGCACCAAATAGTCCATAGGATTAAAAGGATATGATCTGCAAACATAGAGAACGGGGGATGCATGATGGAGGTGTCGAATATTGGTGCATGGGAGGAAAGCATGATGGAAAGATGTGCGAAGAAAGCCTTGATGACCATCATGTTTGTGAGTGGTGCAAAATGCAGATAGCGATGGACAGATTTACAGTTACGCGACGGAGACATTCCATCTCCTGATGAAAGAAAGCGTAGAACCGTTGGAGTCCAGACCCATGTGCAATTTTCTGAAAAATTGTCCCGTTGGTGCCCTGTCTCAATAATTCATTCTGTACCAGGTCAATTGAATCCGGCAAGGCAACCGGGGCTATCGTTCATTTATTTTTCTTGCCGACAATATCTTCAATCCATAAGGACAAGGCCATGCTGGTCTTCAAGGTTCCCTCTGGTATGGTGAGACTGTTTTTTACGGCGAGGTCTTTGGCGTACTTGAGTTGGGCTTCGCTTGGGCCACCACCAGCAGCTCTTATTGGTGGTTCGAAAAAGCCCATCTTGTTGTGAACGCCCTTGCAGAATCGCTGCCATGTTTCCTTGTTCTCGACCACCTGATCCAGAAATTTCTCCATCCTGCTGGTCAGTTCGTAATCGATCACCCAAGAATGCTTTCCTCGTAAATAGTCGATAAGTGCTTCCCCGGGGAGGAGAGGCACCACTTTCCCTTTTTGTTCCTTCACATAACCACGGTCGGTAATGTTTTTGGTGATGGCGGCGTATGTCGAAGGGCTGTCCTATATCGAGCCGTTCCAACTCTTTTACCAGAGAACCGAGGGTAAACCTACCGGGAGCTTTGGTCTTTTTTTCTTCAAGGACTTCCTTCAGCTTAGGGACTAATTCGCCCACCTCTATCGGGGGTAACAATTGCAACTTATCCTCATCCTTCTTTTTCTCTTTTTCTTCATCAACCTCAGCGTACACCTTCAGAAAGCCGTCGAAATTGAGAACTCGGCCAGCGGCCTTAAACTTTTCCCCGGCCGCTTCAAAGAGCATGATTGTCGAGTCGAAGATGGCCGATGCCATTTGGCTGGCAACAGCACGTTTGAATATTATTTCATACAGCTTGGCATGATCAGCGGTAAGCCCTTCTTTCTTGATTATTGAGGCGATATCAGCAGTCGAGTGCATATGAGTGGGACGGATGCCTTCATGTGCCTCAGCCTGAGAATTCTTTGACTTATGCTGGTTTGACTTCTTCGGAAGATAGTTGACGCCAAGCGCTTTGCCCAGGAATGCTCGAATCTCTTTGATAAAGGCTTCATCCATACGGACGGAATCTGTACGGTGATAGGTTATGATACCCTGATCAAAAAGCCCTTGAGCAAGTTTCATCGTCTGCTCCGGGCTGAACTTCAGGCGAACAGCCGCAGCAGCCTGTAAGTCGACAGTCGTGAACGGAGGCTTGGGAGATTGCTTGACCTCCTTTTTTTCGACTTTTGTAGCCAGCACATGGGTTTCGCCTCGGATTACAGCAACAATCTTCTCGGCGTCCGGCAATTTCTGGAGTTTACCTTTGACATGGCGAGCCAAAAAAGTTGCCCCATCTTTCACCAACTGAATATCGAGCATCCAGTAAAGGGAAGGGACAAAATCCTTGATCTCCCGCTCACGATCGACAATCAGGCGCACTGCGGGCGATTGCACCCGGCCAACGCTATATTTACCATGAAGACTTTTGCTGGTAATGGGGGAAAGGATATAGCCCACCAGCCGGTCACCGATCCTTCTTCCAAGGAAAGCGTTATAGAGGCCTGTGTTGGTCTGCTCGAAAGGCACCGCTTTAGCAAGGGCTTCCTTCAGTCCCTTCTCGGTGACTTCATAAATTTCCATGCGCAGGCATTCTTTGGCGACGGATTTCACTTCTTCATAGATGTGGCAGCTGATGGCATAGCCTTCCCGGTCCGGATCACCTGCCAGCATAACGGTTTCACCCTTGGCCGCAGCTCGCAACTCATCCGGCAGATGCTTCTTCCTTTCGTGGTAGACAAAGGTCGGCTCGTAGGTCTTCAAATCGACACCAATCTGAGCGTCAGGGAGGTCTTTAAAGTGACCCACTGTGGACAGGGCTCTCAGTTTGAGAATGGATTGAATTTTCTTGGCCTTGGTTGGCGATTCAACAATGATGAGCATGAAACCGTTTGGTTGAGGGGGCAGGTTTTGGCTGACGATTTTCTCAACACAGTAGTGGAATCATGATAATTTCACAAGAAGCATGGGCTATCAGCTCGCCAACCAGTCAATGCCACCGATTCCACCAAGCCCACCGAATTGCAGGGGGCAGACCGTGTGAAGCTTGCTGCCAGTCAATAATATCAGTTGCTTATTTGCCATCCAACACTTTCCATATTTCAACAGCCAGTTCCTTTTGGGAATAGGGCTTCTGAATGAATCCAGCCGGTTCTAGGCCTGCAAAGCGTTCTGTGGCCTGTTCTTTGTTGTAGCCACTAGAGAGAATCACCTTTACACGAGGAGTTATTACCTTCAGGGCTTTGACCGTCTCGTATCCTCCCATGAGTGGCATGGTCAGGTCGCAAATGACGCAACAGATTTCATCTTGGCGTTGTCGGTACACCTCCACGGCTTCGATGCCATCGCTTGCGGTAATAACCGTAAAACCCAGACGCATGAGCATGTTTTTGATCATCTCGCGTAGCATGTCCTCGTCGTCGACTAACAACACAGTGCCGCCCCTTTCTTTTGCCAGGTGCTGGATGGTTTTGTCTGGTTTCCTAGGGATTTCTTCCATAGACATTGGTAAAAAAACTCGAAAAATACTCCTTCTCCCCATTTTGCTCTCTACCGTAATAGCACCTTCGTGCGCCTTTACGATTCCCAGAACAACTGAAAGGCCAAGGCCCCGGCCGGTGAACTTGCTAGAAAAAAATGGGTCAAAGAGTTTGTCGATATCCTCGCTTGCAATCCCGCACCCCGCATCCGTTACTTCCAAGCACGCATAATTAGATCCCTGTGATTGCCAGTTAATTGGAAAACGATTTATTTCAGAGATATCTATAGAGGAAACTATTTTGACAGTCAGGTCGATGGCACCTTGGTCCGCACTTATGGCCTCCCAGGCATTTGTGATAAGGTTTGTTAGAACTTGCTGTATCTGATTGGCATCCGCGTTAATGATCGGACCGGGAAATGGCAAATTAGCTTTAATGACAATGCCGTTTATAGCCGCGGCTTGGAGCAGTGGCAGGTTTCGCCGGCAAATCTCGGATAAGTCCAGCAATTCATGCTTGGCGGCTGAATGTCCGAGATAGGTGAGCATCAAACCACTAACCTCCGCTGCCTTAAGGGCTGCTTGCATGGCTGCGGTCAGGTTTTTTGGGGGTGGCTCTACACCCTGCGGGAGGTCTTCAATAGCCATCTCCAAATTGCCGATCACCGCTCCGAGTTTGTTGTTGAAATGATGGGCGATGGCTCCGGCCATCACTCCCAGGCTTTCGGCCTTTTGAAGTTGTCTGTTTTGGGCTTCGAGTTTGATATTATTGTTTTCTGCCCGCCTACGCTCGGTGATGTCTTCCATGGCCAGGAGAATAATGTGTGAGCCGCTCTTTTTTTGGTAAATCTCTCGGGCGTTAAGCAGAATAATTTTTCGGCCAATATTAAGAAACTCATGCTCGACTTCATAGTCATTGAACACGGTAGCTTTGGGAAGGATTTCTTCAAGGAGTATCCGTAACCTAGGAATGTCCCATTGTCGGTTACCGAGGTCGTAAATGAAATTCCCGATTGTATCCTCAGGAGTGACTTTGAAGGTAGCGTAGAAGTTTTGGTTCGCCGTGAGAATTTGCAACTCGGAAGTCAGTACTAAAAGAGGTTCGCGCACCGTTTCTACTATATTCTCGGCATATTCCCGTGCATCTGGAAATTCTATTTTGGCCCGCTGCAGTTCCTTGATTTGCATTTCAAGCTGAATTTGGCGAGCAGTTATATTGTTGATTCTTTGTTGGATTTCTTCTAGAGAAAAGGTCTCGATGTCTTCCGAGAGCAAGCTGATTTTTTCAGGCCGTTTATCATTTTCGGTCATTGTGAGGTCCTTATCGTTGGATCAACGCCTAACCTTCCTACACGCTTCAGAAAAAGATCATTACCGATGTGGTTCCATTAAAAAACCTGCAAATATTATTTAAAACCGTTGTTTTTTTCAATATGC
The DNA here is from genome assembly GCA_038318785.1 of Desulfobulbales bacterium. GTDB lineage: Bacteria > Desulfobacterota > Desulfobulbia > Desulfobulbales > Desulfobulbaceae > Desulfobulbus. Next base: position 36,758 of record JBBQCO010000018.1, read on the forward strand.
TCATTCTGAAATACAATAGGCTCCTTTCCAGGAGCCTTCTTGGTTAATATTGATCAAAAAAAGCTCAGAGTTTGGGGGGCAGTCATCGGTTTCTTTTGCACGGCATTAGTGGGTAGCTCGCGAGGAATGCCGCTCCCATAGTTCTTTGCCCCACATCTCATTGCCAATATCAAATAGCGACAGGGCTAAGCGCTGGAGTGCCGGGGTTATGCAGAACTCCCTGATAAAAAGCTCAACCTCAACGTCGGCAAGAGCTAAGGCCGATTTCAGGTCGTTTTCCGACTCATCATCCCAGTGCATCGCCCGGAAAGCCAGACTGCGGGCAACATAGGCGAAACCTCGCCGGCCATTAAGGCTTATGGAGGCGTTTAAATCGTCCACCGCTTCCTCAAAATTGTTCATGTTCATGAAAGTCATGCCGCGCAGGTAGAGGAGATAATCGTTTGTCTGGTCATGATCCAAAGCACGACTGAACTCAACTGCGGCCTCGGTGAAGTTACCGTTCTTGAAAAAAGCTAGCCCCAATGGAACATGGATCTTGCCATCATCCATGTTGGACTTTAAAGCGTTGCCGAAGTCTACAATGCTTTGCCCGAATTCGCCTCGGAGAAAATGGTACTGTCCTTTCATAAATGCTGTGTTGCTGTTTTTCATAATGATACCCCCAGTCTGTGACAGAGAAAATGAGATAGGCTATTCGACACACCCACTTCTTGATTGAGAACTATTATTGCTGTAGGAAATCAATAACCATTTAGTAAAAGTGTGCAATGAAGAAGGAGCAGGAGAACAAAATGAATGAGGGGTTTCATCAGCCAAGCATCTCTTCTTGTTGATCTATATTGAGATTTGACCTTGCCCTCTCAATCCGAACCATTGCAAACTTGAAATTTTTTTCTCGATCCGCATCGGAAATTGAAGAAGAAGTTTATGAATAATCTTCTTCTTCAATATTCTTTTTAACTTGAACGGCTATATCGCTTTGGCAGCATTCATTCCAAAGTTCGATTATCGATGCCGGTCCGTCTTCCGAAAATATATGATACGCGAGGCTGCTGTCACGGAGTACCGGAACAGAACCAAGAGGCATATTCAGGTTCGATAGTTGGAGTGAGTTTGCTTTCTCTCCAAGCGGAGCAACAAGATCAACAAGATGAGCAATACTCCGTACCCCATACCTGAACTTGCTCATGACCACAAAACGGAGCAATGCCCATGGTATGGTCTTCAATTTACAGGCAAATCGACTTTGCAGAAGGGCAATAGTGAGACATACTTTATCAATACGTCGATCTTTGTCGAGGGAGACCGTATCGAGGGCAGGGATCTCTAGCTCACCTCCATTTATACGAGATAAGAGATCCACTAATTTTGTTTCTTGTGCCTCCGTAACCGCTTGCATCGCCTTTGCAGATTTCATTTCCTGCTCAATATTCTTGCCACTGCCGGCAAGAACGATCACAAGTTTTCCTAGTTTCAGATCACGGTGACTAATCTGCAATCCACCATCCCACATAAGCGGTAATAACATCGGGAAGTTAGCTGGGTTACTATCGAATTCATCAAGGAAGAGAATTGGCAGACGATCAACAACTTTCAGATTTCTCACCTCATCAAGAGGTTGTGTTAGATCATCGATAGAATGCAGGCTTGCCATATTAAAATTAACAGCCGTTGCATGTTGACTCTCAAGTTTTCGAGCTAAACAGTGCACCATGTGAGATTTGCCAGAGCCAGGCTCAGCCTGCATGATGATGTTCAGTGGTCTTCGAAGGGTATCATCCTCCGCATACCTTTTGATCTGGTTGATGATTCTCAAGATATCTTGTCGATGTTGCCAATCAAGCGTAACATAGTCTCC
>JBBQCO010000019.1:0-37627 GCA_038318785.1 Desulfobulbales bacterium
CTTCCTGCCGGGCCATGGCAGTGCCGATGCAGCGATCAACCGGGCAGCGGCGGAGCAGATCCCGCAGGTGTCCGGCACGGTCAACGGGCAGGAATTTTCCGGACTGCGAAACGGCGATGACCTGTTGGCGCATGCCCTGGAAGTCTTTGCCCATGACCGCTACTTCTGGGTGCCCTTTGAATCGATCCGGGAGATTCTCATCACTGCGCCCCAGAGTCTCCTTGATCTGCTCTGGATTTCCGCCTCGGTCACCACCTGGAGCGGCCTGTCGCTCAACGGTATGCTGCCGGTGCTCTATCCGTTCTCGTGGCAGCATGCGGATGCTCAGGTGCGCATGGGCCGGATGACCGATTGGTCGCCCCAGGCCGATGGTCTGGTCAGAGGCACGGGCCAACAGGTGTTTCTTTTCGGGGAGCAGGACCTGCCCCTGCTTGAGGTGCGGGAAGTCCGCTTCACAATGACCGCTGGGGCAGCCCCTCAGACGACGGCGTAAAGGCAAGGTGACAAATGCAAAGAGCAATTGATCTGGCGGCCCTGCTGGCCCCGCTGCCCGGGGACAACCCGGCCGGCGAGGACATGCGCTATCAGCCGCTCTATGATGCAATCAAGGAGGCCCGCCGGGCCGACGACCTGATGGATCGCGGCGATTGGGGGCGGGAGTTGAAAACCGCGGACTGGGATACGGTCATTACCCTGACGACCGAGGCCCTGAGCCGGAAGACCAAGGACCTGATGATCGCGGCCTGGCTGATGGAAGCTCTGCTCACCACCGAGGGTTTTGCCGGGGCGGCGGTTGGACTCACTCTGCTTGAAGGGTTGCTGCGCGATTTCTGGGACCATGTCTATCCCCTGGCGGAAGACGGCGACCTGGACTACCGGTGCGGTCCGCTGGAGTTTGTCAACGACAAGATGAACCTGCTGATACGAACGGCGCCACTGACCGACAGCCGGATGGGGCCGGGCTATTCATGGCTGCAATGGCAGGAATCGGTCAAGGTCGGCAAGGAGAGCGACATCCTCAATCAATGGGGTGATGTCGATGACACCAAAAAACAGGCCCGGGATCAGCTGATCGCCGACGGCAAACTCACGGGCGAGGCCTTCGAGGCGGCGGTGCAGGTTTCCAGCCGCGCCTTTTATGAAGAGCTCGTGCAGCTGACCCAGTCCTGCCTGGACGCCTTCCTTCGTCTGGACGCCCTGATCGACGAGAAATTCGGCAACGAAGCGCCGCGACTCTCCGATTTCCGCACCGCCCTTGAGGACTGTGGGGCCCAGGTCGGCAAGATCCTCAAGGAAAAAAGGCGGCTGGAACCTGATCCGGAGCTTGACGCGGTGCCGGAACCGGCAGGGAAGGGAGCGACCACTGCTGCAACGTCCCTGAATCCGCCGCCGCTGGCTCCTGCCCGGCCACAGGGCGGCACTGGCATGGTGCTGCCTGCCGCTACGCTGCCGTCGGCCGGGGTCACGGTCAACCGCCTGCTGGGCTCCGGAGGTCTGGAGGAGGTGCGCTGGCAACAGGCCCAGGCAACGCTGCAAGATGCCGGCATCGAGACTGCGGTTGAGGAACTGCTCGGTGCTGCCTGCAGCGCTCAATCGACCCGCGAGCGGGCCAATTATCATCTGCTCATTGCCCGGCTCTGCCTGCAGGTCAAACGGGCCGATCTTGCCCGGCCCCTGGTAGAACAGCTCTTTGCCCAAATGGAGGAACTGCAGTTGGCACGCTGGGAATCACCAATCTGGATCGCCGAGGTCCTGGATAGCCTCTATCGCTGCCTGACCGACGAGACGGCCACTGACGAAGACCGTTTTCGTGCCCGGGATATATTGAACAGACTGTGCACCACCGATATCACCAAGGCAATGCAGTATCGCCTTTAACTTGCTTTTATAGTAATCGTCACGGGTTGCAGACGCTGCCGGGACGGCGATTGTTCCACTTCAACAGGAGGGAGAGAGATGGCTAAAGAAAGTTTACAGCATACCTTGGACCGGGTGCGATCACCCCGGGTGCAGATCACCTATGACGTGGAAATCGGCGATGCCATTCAGATGAAGGAAATTCCCTTTGTCGTCGGCGTCCTTGGCGATCTGTCAGGCAATCCGGATGAACCGCTGCCCAAGCTCAAAGACAGGAAGTTCATCGAGATCGATCGGGACAATTTCAACACCGTCCTGGCCGGGATGAAACCCCGGTTGGCGTACAAGGTCGACAATAAGCTGACCGACGACAACACCAAGCTCGGCGTGGAACTGCGTTTCAATTCCCTGGACGATTTCCATCCGGAACGGGTGGCCGAGCAGGTCACGCCGATCCGAAAACTGGTGGAGGCCAGAAAAAAACTCTCTGACCTCCTGGGCAAGTTGGACGGGAACGACAAACTTGAAGAACTGCTGAAAGAGGTGATCAACAGCACCGAGTCGCTCGAAAAATTGGGGCAAGAGGCCGGAGCCCAACCTGAATCGACCGAAAATAAAGGATAAGTGAGAGGAGACGAGATGACTGAGAACGCACAGCAGAATCAAGCGGCCCCAACAGCCGAGACGGTCACAGAGGCAAGGAGTCTGCTCGACACCATCATTGAAGAAGGCCGCATGGCCCGAGAGGATAATCAGAAGGCAAGGGCCAAGGACCTCATCAGCGAGTTCGTCAGCCAGATTATGGGCGGTGCCATGGTGGTTTCCAAGGATATGGAGGCCATGATCACGGCCCGGATCAGCCAGCTTGACCAACTGATATCAAACCAGCTCAACGAGGTCATGCACCATGAGTCCTTTCAAAAACTGGAAGGCTCGTGGCGCGGCCTCCACTACCTGGTGAACAAATCGGAAACCGGTCAGCGGATGAAGATCCGGGTCCTCAATGTTTCCAAGAAAGACCTGCTCAAGGATATGGAAAAAGCCAGCGAATTCGATCAGTCGGCGCTGTTCAAGCAGATCTATGAAGAGGAGTTCGGCACCTTTGGCGGCTCCTCCTACGGGGCCATGATCGGAGATTATGAATTTTCCAATCATCCCCAGGATATCGCCTTGTTGGAGAAGATCTCGCAGGTGGCAGCGGCGGCCCATGCCCCCTTTGTTTCCGCTGCTTCCGCAGGTCTGTTCAATTGGGACAGCTATACCGAGCTCTCCGGGCCGCGCGATCTGGCCAAGATTTTTCAGGGCGCCGATTACGCCAAGTGGCGCTCCTTCCGCGAATCCGAGGATTCACGGTATGTTGCCTTGGCTCTGCCGCATATCCTCATGCGGCTCCCGTACGGCAAGGACAATGTGCCGGTCGAGTCGTTTGCCTTTGAAGAAAACGTGGACGGCAAGGAGCACAGCAAATACCTGTGGGGCAATGCCGCCTATGCCTTAGGCAGCCGGCTGACCGAATCTTTTGCCCAGTACAGCTGGTGCGCGGCTATCCGCGGTGTCGAAGGCGGCGGTCTGGTCGAAGGGTTGCCGGTGCATACCTTCAACACCGATGAGGGGGATGTCGCCCTCAAATGCCCGACGGAGATAGCCATTACCGATCGACGGGAAAAGGAACTGGCCGATCTTGGCTTCATCCCCCTGGTTCACTGCAAGGGCACGGACTATGCGGCCTTTTTCAGCACCCAGACCGCCAACAAGGCCAAGGTCTATGATTCGGATGCGGCCTCGGCCAATGCCCGGCTGTCCTCGCAGTTGCAGTACATCATGGCGATTTCCCGGTTTGCCCATTACCTCAAGGCGATGATGCGCGACAAAATCGGTTCGTTCATGTCCCGACAGAACGCCCAGGATTTTCTCAACCGGTGGATCGCCAACTATGTCCTGCTCGATGACAATGCCTCCCCGGAGACCAAGGCTCGCCTGCCGCTACGCGAGGCCCGGATCGATGTCACCGAAATCCCAGGGAAGCCGGGGGCTTATCGGGCGGTGGCCTTTTTAAAGCCCCATTTTCAGCTGGATGAACTGAGCGTTTCCCTGCGGCTGGTTGCGGATCTGCCGCCGCCGGCCAAGGGTTGAGCAGGGTTGATGGAGTGCAGGAGAAGCAACACAATCTCATTTACAATAACACCAAGGAGGTATGACCATGGCCTTTGACTGTTTTTTGAAGATTGAAACCATTCCTGGAGAAAGTACGGACGACAAACACAAGGACTGGATCGAAGTATTGTCCTACAGCACCGGTATTTCCCAAGGCTCATCCGGATCACGCAGCACCGCAGGGGCACGATCTTCCGGTCGAGCCGATTTTTCCGATTTCACCGTTATTCACTCCCTGGACAAGGCCTCGCCGAAACTGGCGCTGGCCTGTGCCAAAGGCGAACACATTAAAACCGTGACCATGACGCTCAATCGGGCAACAGGCAACAAAGAGCCGTACATGGAATACAAACTGGAAGACGTATTGGTCAGCTCGGTGAATTCCAGCGGGTCGATGCAGGGCGCCGACACCCTGCCCGTGGAAGAAATCAGCTTCAACTACGGCAAGATCACCTGGACGTATTCCGAAACTGACAAGCAGACAGGTGCCGCCAAGGGCAAGGTCTCAGCCGCATGGAGTCTGGTTGCGAATAAATCGGTTTAAGCCCGGACGAACGGCAACACCATGTAAAGGGGCGGCCAATCGGGTCTGCTCGATTGGCCGCCCCTTCTTTCTTCCACAGTTACAATGATCTTTCGCCCATGAACAGTGCGTTTGACAATCTCCAGGCCTCGATTCTGGACAAACTCATGGATGACGAGCCAGAGGTTCCCTTTGAATCGGCCCCGGCCCGGCGGGCCAGTTTTGCCGATATCAAGGCCTCAGTGATCCGGGATATCGAAAATCTGTTGAATACCCGGCGCACGGTGCAGATGCCGCCCGCCGCCCTGACTGCGGTCGGCAAGTCGCTCCATGTCTATGGCCTGCGCGATTTTTCCAACGAGAACCCCAGCAGTTCCGTGGTGGTCCAGAAACTGCGGCGCGAGGTGGTCCAGACCCTTGCCCTCTTTGAACCACGGCTCAGGAACGTCATCGTGCAGATTGAGCAGCGGGCAAACGAGCGTAACCTCCACTTTCGCATATCCGGCACCCTCGTGATTACCCCTCTTTCCGAGCCGGTGGTCTTTGACACCCTGTTTGACGCCAATCGGGGCGAGTACCTGATTTCCCAGTAATGTGACCCATGGATGACACCCTGCTGAGCTATTACGAACAGGAATTAACCTATATCCGGGAACTGGGCGCCGAATTCGGGCGCAAGTACCCCAAGATCGCCGGTCGACTGCTGCTGGAGGCGGATAAATCCGAGGACCTGCACGTGGAGCGGCTGATCGAGGCCTTTGCCTTTATCAGCGGTCGGATCCACAAAAAGATCGATGATGATTTCCCCGAAATCACCCAGTCTCTGCTCAATATCATCTATCCGCACTATGTGGCCCCGATTCCCTCCATGGCCATTGTCCAGTTCGACCCCATCCGGCAGAACATCAGTGAGGCCGGGTACACGGTTCCCCGTGGTACCGCCATATTCTCCAGTTCGGTGGCCGGCACCCCGTGCAGCTTCCGGACCTGCATGCCGGTGGAGATTTGGCCGGTGGAGGTGGCAAAGGTCGCCTTCAAGGATCCGGACTTCGCCCGCAAGGATGACGCCCGCCTGGTGCTGCAGATTGATCTGGCTTCCTTCAACAACATCAGTTTAGCTGATCTGGGTTGGAAGTATCTCCGTTTCTACCTCAACGGCCAGGCCCACCATGTGTTTGAGCTGTACGAGTTGCTGCTCAACAATGTGGTCAGCGTCGAGTTGGAGACAATGGACGAACAGGGCAAGCAGATTGGCCGGCTGACCTTACCGGCCGACGCCATCCGACCGGCCGCCTTCGAAGACGAAGAAGCTCTGCTGCCCTTCACCGGCCGGTCGTTCCCTGGCTATCGGCTGCTGTTTGAGTACTTCAGCTTCCCGGAAAAATTTCTCTTCCTGGACCTCCATGGCCTGGATCAGCTGCGGCAGATCCAGGCCAATCAGGCAGTAACAATCAACATCTATCTCAACAGGATCCCCAAGACCAAACTCGCGGTGGACCGGGAGACCCTGGTCTGCAATGGCACTCCGGTGATCAATCTCTTTCAGCGGGTCGCCGAACCGATCCGGGTCGAGCACAGCCGGCCGGAATATCAGGTCAACCCGGATATCCGACGCAGCAATGCCATCGAGATCTTCAGTCTGGACCGGATTGTGTCGACCAGTGGGGTTGCCGGCGAGGAGGGCGAGGAATTCAAACCGTTCTATTCCATCCGTCACCATCTCGCCGAGACAGAAAACCTGCGCCGTCAGGTTTTCTGGCACAGCAAACGCCGCGCTTCTGCAAAAAAAGGGGATAACGGCACCGATGTGTACCTCTCTTTTGTCGACTTGAACTTCAAACCCACGGATCCGGCGGTTGAGGTGCTGATGGCCAAGCTCACCTGCACCAATCGCGACCTGCCCGGCAAACTGCCGTTCGGTGATCCGAGCGGCGATTTCACCCTGGAAATTGCCGCTCCCATCCGAGCCATCCGCTGCCTGAGCAAACCGACCCCGACGCGGCGCCCTTCCCTGGAAGGTGGATTGCAGTGGCGGCTCATCTCCCATCTCTCCCTCAACTACCTGTCGCTAGTAGAGGGCGGCGAGGAGGCGTTGCGGGAAATTCTGCAGTTGTATGATTTTGAAGACTCACCTTCCACCAAGCAGCAGATCAGCGGTATCGTCGCGATCAGCGCCAAGCATGTGACCAGGCGGCTCGGTCGCTCGATCTGCAGGGGAGTTCGGATTACGCTTGAGCTTGATCAGGAAAAATTCGTCGGCGCCGGCATGTATCTCTTTGCCTCCATCCTGGAGCGTTTTTTCGGCCAGTACGTGTCGGTGAATTCCTTCAGTCAACTGGTGGTGATCACCTCCAAGGATAAAATGGTGTTGAAAGAATGGCCACCGAGAAGCGGGCAGCGGGTCCTTCTATAAACGAACGGCTCTTTGCCGAATGGTACCGATTTTCCTTTTTCAGTGCCGTTCATCTCCTGGAGTCCATGACCCCGGAGAAGAAAAAGCTGGGCGCCACCCTGGATCCGTCCAAGGAGGCGGTGCGCTTTGCCGTCAAGCCTGGATTCACCTTTCCCGCCAGCGACATTGCTGACCTGATTCTTGGGGAAGAAGGAGGCCCGGCGGCGATGGAGATCGCCTTCCTAGGACTGATCGGCCCTTCCGGCATTTTGCCTCACTGGTACAACACCCTGGCTGCGGAGCGGCTCCGTGCCAAGGATACTGCCTTCACCGCTTTTCTTGATCTCTTCCATCATCGCCTGATCAGTTTTTTCTACCTGGCCTGGAAGAAACATCAATTTCCGGTGAACTTCCTGCCCGGAGCCAAAGATAAACTCTCCGGTTACCTGCTGAGCCTCTGCGGTCTGGGTACGGCCAAATTGACCGGCCGGATCGGCTTTGCCGAGGAATCTCTCTCCTTTTACAGCGGGCTGCTCTCCCGGATGGTGCCCTCTGCCGTTGCGATCAGTGAAACGGTGGCCCATTTTGCCGATACCGAAGCTGTCGTGGAGCAGTGCATCGAGCGCATGATTCCGCTGGATGCGGCCGATGTGAGCCTTCTTGGTCAGGGCACGTCCGGACTCGGCCAGGATTTCGTCCTTGGCCAGCATGTCTGGGAGTGCCAGACAAAATTCCGCGTCGTCCTCGGCCCCCTGTCTTTGCGCGAATTTGTCCGTCTCATCCCCACCGGTGATATGCACCGACCGACCTTTTCCCTCATCCGCTACATGGTCGGGATCGAATACGAGTTCGAACTCCGCCTCCGCCTCAGGCGCGAGGAGGTCCCCGGGTGCAGGCTCGGGCAGGCGTCCGCCCAGGCCGGCACCCGGCTCGGCTGGTCAACCTGGTTGAAAGGCGAACAATTCGTCCACCCCGAAGACATGCAAGTGACCCTTCAGGAATCAGGTACGGTATAACCCATACGACCAAGGAGCATCCCATGGCCAGATCGAATTTGAAGTCACTGATAGCCAAACTCAACCCCACCTGTCGTACCGCCCTTGAATCAGCGGCGGGTCTCTGTCTTGCCCATACCCATTACGAGGTCGATCTGGAGCATTTTTTCCTCAAATTGCTCGACCTGGCCGAGACCGACTGGCAGCGGATTCTGCGCTTTTTCGAGATTAACGATTCCCACCTGATTGCTGACCTGACCGGGGCAATCGACGGGTTCAAAACTGGCAATGCCAGGACCCCAGCCCTTTCGCCGCACATTCCGCAGATGATCGAACAGGCGTGGCTGCTGGCTTCGATTGAATTTCAGGCCGGCAGCATCCGGTCCGGTCATATCCTGCTGGCCCTGCTGGAGAATGCCGATACTGCCGGACTGCTGGTTTCAAGCTCAGGGCTGTTCAAAAAGATTTCGGTCGAGACCTTAAAGGGCAATTTTGCCGACATCACTGCAGGTTCAGCCGAGGAAGAGGCGGCGCGGACCTCCGTCGGCCCCCAGACACCAGCGGGCGCGCGCGGGCCGGCAGGCAAGGGCCAGGCCCTGGCGCAGTATACCATCAACCTGACCGACCGGGCAAAACAGGGCCAGATCGACCCGGTACTTGGCCGCGACTTCGAGATTCGACAGATGGTCGATATCCTGATCCGGCGACGGCAAAACAACCCTATTTTGACCGGCGAGGCGGGGGTCGGCAAGACCGCAGTGGTGGAAGGATTCGCCCTGCGGATCGTCGAGGGCGATGTGCCGCCGCCGTTGCGCAATGTCGCCCTGCACACCTTGGATCTGGGGCTGCTGCAGGCCGGGGCCGGGATCAAGGGCGAATTCGAGGAACGGCTGAAGCAGGTGATCGAGGAGGTCAAAGCCTCGCCGGTGCCCATCATCCTGTTCATCGATGAGGCTCATACCCTGATCGGCGCTGGAGGGGCTGCCGGCCAAAATGATGCCGCTAACCTCCTCAAACCCGCTTTGGCACGAGGCGAATTACGAACCATCGCCGCCACCACCTGGGCCGAGTACAAGCGCTATTTTGAAAAGGATGCCGCCCTGGCGCGCCGTTTCCAGGTGGTCAAGATTGAAGAGCCCGACGAACACAAGGCCCTGACCATGATGCGGGCCATCGCTCCCTTCCTGGAAAAACACCACAAGGTGATGATCACCGACGACGCCCTCCACGATTCGGTGCGGCTCTCCCACCGCTACCTCCCGGCCCGGCAACTGCCCGACAAGTCGGTCAGCGTGCTCGACACCGCCTGTGCCCGGATAGCCATCGGCTTGACCACCTCGCCACCTGCCCTTGAGGATGCCGGCCGGATCATCGGCGAATTGGATCGCGAATCCCGGATTCTCGAGAAGGAAACCCTGATGGGCCGTAACCACAGCGAACGGCTCGGCGAGATCGCGACCGAGCGGCAGGATGCCCAACAGCGGCTGGAGGTTCTGGAGGCGAAGTGGAAGGCAGAGATGGACTGGGCCGATAAAATCATCCAGGTGCGGCAAGAGATTGGCGATCTGCACGCGGCCAATCCTGCTGATCCAGCCATTGCCGCCAGCAGTACGACTCTCAGGGAGCTGGAATCCGGGCTGGCCGCTGCCCAGGGCGAAGAGCCCCTGGTCCAGGTGGCGGTCGACGCTCAAACCATCAGCGAGGTCATCTCCGGCTGGACCGGCATCCCCACCGGCCGAATGATGGCCAATGAGATTCAGACGGTGCTCAACCTGCAGCACCTGCTGGGCGAGCGGATCATTGGCCAGGACTATGCCCTGGCCGCCATCAGCCAGATGGTGCAGACCGCCCATGCCGGTATCGAGGATCCCACCAAGCCCACCGGGGTGTTCCTGTTCGTCGGCACCAGCGGTGTGGGCAAGACCGAAACCGCGATTGCCATCTCCGACCTTCTCTATGGCGGTGAGCAAAACTTGATCACCATCAACATGAGCGAATACCAGGAGGCCCATACTGTCTCCGGACTCAAGGGCTCGCCTCCCGGCTATGTTGGCTACGGCGAGGGCGGCGTGCTCACCGAGGCGGTCCGTAAGCGGCCATACAGCGTGGTCTTGCTCGACGAGGTGGAAAAGGCCCACCCGGATGTAATGGAACTGTTTTATCAGGTCTTTGACAAGGGCATGCTGGAGGACGGCGAGGGGCGGAAGATCGATTTCAAAAATACCCTCATCGTGCTGACCACCAACCTGGGGACCGACACGATCATGAAGGTCTGCGCCGATGAGGAGACCAAGCCTGCCCCAGAAGCCTTGGCAGAAATGCTGCGCCCGGAACTGACCAAACACTTCAAGCCCGCTTTCCTTGGCCGCCTGAAGATCGTCCCCTATTTCCCGATCACTGATACGAATCTGCGGATTATCACTCGCCTCAAACTGAACAAGGTTGCCAAACGCATGCTGGAAAATCGCCGGATCGCTTTCGTCTTTGGCGACGAGGTGGTGGAAGCTATAGCCAGCCGCTGTACCGAAGTCGATAGCGGCGCCCGTAATATCGATCACATCCTGACCAATACCCTGCTGCCGGAGATGTCCAAGGAACTGTTGTCCCGAATGGCGAATAACGAGCAGGTGGCGGAAATCAAGACCACGCTGGATAGTGCGGGACAATTTGTGTTTGGGATGAGCTGATTGAGAGAGGCTTTTCTGTGAGGCCTTCCGAGGAATGGGTGCTGTTCGTTACCGAGAGGGATTGTCATGGGTGGTAAACAACGAGGGCCGATATGTACTTCCACTCTTGGATCAGATTGGATTGATGAGGGCACAACCTGCCGCTCACGGTCTGGATCACCCGGCCCATTAGGAAATAAGGAAAGCCCCTCGGCTCCTCACAGTGCAAAGGTACGACCACAACAGCGGAGTGGACCGGCGGTGGCCGTCAACCCATTTTCAGGGACCGGTCCCAATAGCCATCTGGGCAAAGGGCTTTCAGCAATACTCCTGACTGATCTCTTTCAGGTTCAAGGTTCCTGCAAACTGACCATCGTCGAGTGGGAACGACGTGAGGACATCGAACGCGAGATCGAGCTTTCGAATTCCGAGGGATTTGACCCTGCGACTCGAATTCCCCGAGGTCACCTGATTACCCCTGACATCTTCGTTACCGGCAACGTAACAACGACGGAAACCACCACATCTTGGGATATAAAGCTCGTTAACGCCAAAACCGAGACCATAATCGGGAGCGACAGTGGCCAGGCGAAGGGTGCCGCTCTCTTTGATGCTTCGGCAGGTATCGCTCAACGGTTGCTCAATCAGATATGTGCAAGGTGGCTGAATGAGTAGAGCGACGCAACCCATAGAAGAAAAACTCGGAAGAGGCCTTTGGTAATGGGTCTACATTTACCTGAATCAGTCAATTAACCCGAAATAGCGAGTTCTTAAAAGGTGGGCAGTCCCTCGGCTGGCCGATTATATCTACTGTTGAGCGACATGAAATATCTTATTTTTGCTCTCGTAATTTTCGTAGCATTTCCATGCCATGCTGAGCCAACTGAAAAATGCTCAGAGCGCGAGGCGTTTGCTGCGGAGACGGTTACCGATTACTTGGATTCTTGGAAAAATGTTTATCTCTTTTTCAATCAATTTAACCATTGTTACGATGCTGCTATTGCTGAGGGTGCTCAAGATGCAATCCAACATCTCTGGGTTGAAAAATGGGCATCGCTCCCAGAAATGATAGCACTCACTAACAAGGACTCGGCATTCAAAAAATTCATCTGGCAAAGTATTCGTGATGAAACCTTTCCAAAAAATACCTTTGTTCGTTTTGTGAAGCATGCAACTCGTGAGTGCACTGATGTTGCAAAGGAATTTTGCAATGCTGTAATCCAGGAATCTAAACGTTCCAACGCCCAACCATTCAATAAACCGGAATAAAGCGCGTTCTTAAAGGGGACAGCGTATCGACCGGCCGATTATTTCTAGCGTTGGAAGGAATGGTCACCGAGCCAATTACAGTATAAACGGTATCTTTCACATGGCATCAGATAAACCCATCTCGTTCGGATCACTCGAATGCCACCTTGTTTCCTCTCTCAAAGATTCGGTGGCCAAGGCATGTGAGGGGACTCCCTTTCGCCTGCTTGTCATGGGGGATTTTTCCGGGCGAGCAAGTCGTGGGGCTTTGCGAGCGGCGGCATCGCTGGTCGATTTACGGCCGATCCAAGTGGACCGGGACCTCATTGAGGAACTCCCTGCCAAACTGGGGGCGGTAATTTCTCTGACCCTTGCAGAGGGGGAAACGCCGCTTACTCTCCGTTTCGAGGAGTTGGAAGACTTCCATCCGGACCGCCTCTTCGAGAGGGTGGCAATCTTTCAACACCTGCGGCAGGTTCGGCGGGAGTTGCGATCCCCAACAACCTATACTTCAGCAGCCGCCGAGGTTCGCTCCTGGTTCAATGAGGCTTCTCCGCAGGCAAAGGAGAATGCGCCCCCGCCTGCATCTCCGGTGTCGGCACCCTCCACCAGTCTGCTCGATAGGGTCCTGGAGGCGACTCCAGCCGTTTCCGGGGATACGGACAAAAGGTCAGCCGCAGGTGATGCCGGATGGGCACAATTTCTGACAACCCTTGTCACACCGCACCTGGTCGCCGCTGACAATCCCCAGGAAGAAGAGCTGGTGGTCGCTGTGGATAACATGATTTCGGCGCTCATGCGGGCGATTCTCCATCATGCTGCCTTTCAGGCCCTTGAGGCCTCCTGGCGAGGGCTGCACTTCCTCCTCTCCCGTCTGGAGACGAACGAACACGTACAGGTGTTTCTGCTTGATTTCTGCAAGGAAGAACTGGTCGCTGATCTGCTGCCGGCAGCCGACCTCAGTACAACAAGGATGTATAAAGTCCTGGTGGAAAAGGCGGTGGAAACGCCTGGAGCTGGTCCCTGGACGACGTTGATCGGCGATTTTTACTTTACCGGGAACCGTGAAGATGCAGAGGTGTTGGCAAGGCTGGCCAAGATATGCACCCGCGCAGGTGCCCCCTTTCTGGCCGGGGCCAGTGCCCAGCTCGTTGGTTGTGACGACTTGGCCGCTACGCCCGACCCCCGCGACTGGCAGCCAGCCCTCAAGGGAAAAGATCAGAGCGCCTGGGAAGCGCTCCGGGCAATGCCCGAAGCAGCCTTCGTCGGACTGGCCTTGCCCCGTTTCCTTTTGCGGCTGCCTTACGGTGAGGCCACCGATCCCATCGACCGTTTTTCCTTTGAGGAGATGGAGGGCATTCCTGCTCACTCCTCCTATATGTGGGGCAACCCGGTTTTTGCCTGTGCCAGCCTCCTCGGTCAGGCCTTCAGCCGGAACGGATGGCAGTTTCAACCGGATGAAATGCTTGAGGTCGATCGGCTTCCGCTGCATGTGTTCAAGGAGAATGGGGAGGTCACGACCAAACCCTGCGCCGAAATTCTGCTGACCCAGAAAGCGGCGGAGCAGATCCTCGACCAGGGCGTGATGGTGCTGCTTTCTTTTAAAGATCAGGATAAGATCCGGCTGGCAAGATTCCAGTCCATCGCCGAACCGTTGACTCGCCTCGCCGGTCCATGGAGATAAACAATACCGGGATGTCCGTTTTGTCGACAAGCAGGTCAGAATCCGCCATCAGCAATGACGGCACTGCTCTGAGCAACAGTATAATTGTAACCTCCATAACCTTCCCTTCATCGAAAGGATGACCACCATGGCCTATGCCCAGGAAAACAGGCTGATCAAGATTACAACCCCTTTGGGTGGTGACGCATTGCTTATCACCGGATTCCGGGGGCATGAAGAGCTCTCCCGCCCTTTTCATTTTGAGCTTTCCCTCCTCTCCCATAATCACCGCATCGCGTTCAACAACATCATTGGCGGCAATGTCACGGTTTCTATCCTCCTGGAAAACGGCGAGGAGCGTTTCTTTAACGGCATTGTCGCCTCTTTTTCTCAGAGCAGCGGCAATGTCCAGGCTGAGCGGAGCGGCGAAGTCTTCTCCCAGTACAGGGCCACCATCGTCCCCTGGTTGTGGTTATTGACCAAGACTGCTGACCTGCGAATCTTTCAGGAAAAATCAGCCGTTGATATCATCGAACAGATATTTGCCGAAAAAGGACTCAGCGACTACACCAAAAAGCTCAACGGCTCGTACCAGCCCCGGACCTACTGCGTCCAGTACCGGGAGACGGACTTTAACTTTATTTCCCGGCTGATGGAAGAAGAGGGAATCTCGTACTATTTCAGCCATGAAAACGGCAAGCACACCCTGGTGATGGCAGATGCAACCAACACCCATACGCCCTGCCTGCACTATGAAAAAGTTCGCTATCAGGTCAGCAGCGGCGGTGGGGTATTTCTTGATGAGGATATGATCAAGAGCCTGGAGCTGAAAAACGAGATCAGAGTCGGCAAGTACAGCCTCAGCGACTATAACTTCGAGACACCGAACACCACCCTGCGGGTCGAAACGGAAAGTCGGCAGAATCTGGGGCCAGGAGAGAAGGAAATTTATGACTACCCCGGCCTTTACGCCAAGCGCGCAGAGGGCGACCGTTTTGCCGATGTGCGTATCCAGGAGGAAGAGGCGCGAATCGCCACAATAACCGGCACCAGTGATGTCCGCGGTTTTGCCAGCGGATACTGTTTCACCCTGGAGGATTATTTCCGCGAGGAGATGAACAATAAAAAGTATCTGCTGATCGCGGTTGATCACAGCGCGGACCAGCAGGGATTCAGCTCGGGCGGTCGCGGCCAGAACAGTTACACCAATACCTTCACCTGTATTCCGTTTGATACGCCTTTTCGTCCTCCCCGGGTGACTCCGAAACCCGTGGTCGAAGGACTCCAGACCGCCATTGTTGTCGGACCGGCAGGCGAGGAAATCTATACAGATAAACATGGCCGCATCAAGGTGCAGTTCCACTGGGACCGTGAAGGCAAGGCAAACGAGAGCAGTTCGTGCTGGATGCGGGTCGGCCAGATCTGGGCCGGTTCGGGCTGGGGTGCCCTGTACATCCCGCGAATCGGCCATGAGGTGATCGTCGCTTTTCTTGAAGGGGACCCGGACCGGCCCATTGTCACGGGCAGTGTCTACCACGGCAATAATTGCCCCCCGTATTCGCTACCGGACGAAAAAACCAAGAGCACCATCAAAAGTAACAGCTCCAAGGGCGGCGGCGGGTTTAATGAGATCCGCTTTGAAGACAAGAAGGGCTCGGAGGAGGTCTATCTGCAAGGGGAGAAGGACTGGAGCATACTGATTAAACACGACAAAAACCAAAAAGTCGGCAACAACGAGACCCTTGTGGTTGTCAACAACCGTACCAACACCGTTGGTGTCAACCAGAGCGAAACCATCGGCTCGAATTTAAGCATATCGGTGGGCGGCAACAAGATCGAGACCATCGGTATCAATTCGATGGAAACCATAGGTGCGGCCAAAGAATTGACCATCGGCGGGGTCTATCAGGTCAGTGTCGCCGGAATTATGAACGAAACGGTCGGCGGAGTGAAGGCTGAAGAAGTAGGTGGTTCAAAGGTTGTACTCGTAGGGGGAAGCAGGACCGACTCTACCGGTGGAAAGCACCACATAAAGGCCGAGGAGATCCTCCTGGAGGCGACCAAGATCACCATCCAAGCGGGCGGATCGTCTCTTGTGCTTGATGCTTCAGGAATAACGGCTAAGGGGACAATCATTAACCTGAATCCATGACCATGAGATTAGGCGAAAAATAAGGAAGCGGGATTAGAAAAGGAGGGTGCAAGATGGCATTTCCGTCGGCTCGGATAGGCGATAATCATACATGCCCAATGGTGGACCCCGGTCCCAAACCTCACGTTGGAGGACCGATACTGCCCCCTTGCCATCCGGTCACAACGGCAGGCAGCATGCCGATGTCTCGGGTGACGGATAAAGCAACCTGCCTGGGACCGCCTGATTTTATCGTCACCGGGTCCGGATCAGTCCTTGTCGGTGGCAAACCGGCAGCGCGCACGACTGACAAGACAATGCATGGCGGCGTGATCGTGGGTGGCCTTGTGAGCGTGGTCATTGGAGGGCCAACGGTGGGCGCCACATTAGGAGATCCTTTAGCCGGACGCGAGTCCTGTGCAAACGCCGCAGGGGGGAGGACATCGGGGAAGACACAACAAACGTATGGCAATTGTGGTGTGGAGTCAGCCCGGCAAATCATCAACAGATCAGGCAAAAACATTGATGAAGATAAGTTGTTGAATACCGCCATAGAAAAGGGATGGGCTCAGGATTCGGCGAAGGCGGCACAACGTGGAGGGACTTCTCCGGCTGAAAGACAAGCAATTCTGAAAAGCCAAGGTGTTGATTCCACCTTAGAGCCGCAGGGAATGCAAACCATACAACAAGCACTGGCAGAAGGAAAAGGGGTTATAACATCCCATGATGCCGGCAAGCTATGGAATGATCCCCGTTATAACGGCGGAGGGCACGCAGTCCAAGTGACAGGTGTGGAATATGATGCCGACGGAAAGCCTAAAACTGTCTTTATCAATGATACTGGAACCGGAAAATGCATGAACCCGGTTAAAGCTGGTCAATTCAGCAATTCACTGAGGCCCGGCAGGGGGGTAAATGTCACATCAAATTCACTTTGATACAAAGATAGAACCTTAATATGGAACGCAAGCACCGCTTGACTTTGTACATACTTTGCATTCTCTCTTGCATCATATCAGCGGTTTTCCCGGTCACACTCAAGGTGTCAATGGCAATGAATACATATCTCTCGGTAGAAGAGCTGGAGTCGATAGCTGGCAAAGATATAGGCGATGGAGGGGGATGGCTGACGTCTCCCGTTGTGACGAGGAAAGATTCGAAATTGCAATACATTGCATTCGTCTATTTTCTATCGCTTCCCGGCGAACCGGAACAGGTCTCTCCGCCTCACCGTCTTATCGTTCTTGATCCAACCAATGGTGCTGTACTCCGGGACCTGCCGTGTACGCCCAAGAGTTTGGGAGTCAACAAACCGGCAGATGTATGGGAAGATAGTCATGTAGTAATGACATGGGATGACCTGGCTCGTTTTAGGGAGCTGTCACCCCCCATCTGGGTGGCCTTTGACTCTGGTGGCACGAAATTCAATGCCCCGACCACAGCGGTCATTAAAGAATACTACACGCTATTCAAAAAGATCGTGGCTGCGCCATTGTTGCCCTATTACCATGCCGTGGCCCCTGATTTCTTCAAATGGCTTGAAGAGGTGACCCGGTAAACCAAGACTCACCCGCAGAATTTGACACAATAAAAGGCGGTTACCTCACATGAATCCAGCCAATCCCACCCTCTACGATCAGATCCTCTACCCAGGCCACTCCTACCGTCAGACCCATCCCGATCGTTTGGCCACCCTGGCCTCACTGTTGGGGATGCAACCCGCCCCGGTTGACCGCTGCCGGGTCCTGGAGCTAGGGTGCGGCAACGGGGCCAATCTTATCCCCATGGCCTGGGGGCTGCCGGGTACTGAATTTGTAGGTATCGATCTCGCCGCCCGCCCTATTACCGAAGGTCAGGCGACTATACAGGAATTAGGGCTGGGCAACATCCAGCTGCATCAGCTCGATCTGCTTGATTTTCCCGACAGCATGGGGACCTTTGATTATATCATTGCCCATGGCCTCTATTCCTGGGTACCGCCGGCTGTGCGGGACAAGCTGATGGCCGTCTGTCAGCGGCACCTGGCCGCCCAGGGGGTGGCCTTTATCAGCTACAACACCTATCCGGGCTGTCATATTCGCGACATGCTCCGGGAGATGATGCTGTATCATGTCCATAATGCGCCCGACTCCCTCACCAAAATTCATCAGGCCCGGGCCCTGCTTAAATTTCTCGCCGATTCCCAAACGGAACCGGACGAATATGGTCGTTTGCTCCACAAAGAACTGGAGCGGGTGATGCATTATTCGACGGCACACCTTTTCCATGACGATCTGGCTGAAATCAACCAGCCGCTCTATTTCCACCAGTTCATGGAGCATGCCGGCTCGTTTGGCTTGCAGTTTCTATCTGAAGCCGAATATTTCATGGTCCAAACCGATCAGTTCCCTGAGCATACGGTGAAAATTCTCAATGGGTTGGAGGGCAATATTCTCGGTCAGCAACAGTATCTTGATTTCCTGCGCTGTCGCCGATTCCGCCAGACCCTTCTCTGCCATGCGGACCTTGCCATTCATTTTCAAGTGCGGCCGGAACAGATGACAAACTTTTATTTTTCCGCGCCCACCACGGCTGTTTCTGTCAACCCTGACCTCTTCTCCGCTGAGGAAATGGAATTCCACGGTGACCAGGGATCTCGTCTCAGGACAACGAACCCTCTGGCCAAGGCCGCATTGCAATATCTGGGTTCAATGTGGCCTCAATCCATCCATTTCGATAAAATTCTCGATGGAGCGATCAATACTTTAGGGAGAGCAAGAGAGAACGAAGATGGGATAGAGCTGGGTGCTATCTTACAGAGCGGTTTTGGGACGGGCTTGGTGGATGTCCATCTCTCCCCTCCCCGCCTGGTGCTCGAGCCGGGAGAATACCCCATGGTCAGCCCGGTGGCGAGAATGCAGGCAGCCAGAGGCGAACTCTTCACTACCTTGCAGCATCGGACAGTACGTCTTGACGATCCTCTCGCCTGTCAGCTGGTGCAGATACTGGATGGCACCCGCACCGTAGCCTCTCTAACGGATCAACTCCGGCAGAGGGCACAAGACGCGGAATCGCGAGGTGATCGAACAGAACAGGAAAGAACAATATCGACAAGGCAGGATGGGGAGCGGGAGGTGAAGGCCCTCCTCCGCAGTCTTGCGCGCCTCGGGTTGCTTGTGCGGTAAGGACGATCCTTGCGTGTTTTTCTTCCGCACCTTTGCACCTAAAAACGGCAGTGAGCCGGAGACTGCTGCCACCAGTAAAAGATGTTGAAAAGTAATTCCTGGTAACTGGCTTGCACCCCACCGCGAGCCGCATAGTCAGCTTTTTTTCGGCGGCCCATCGGTTACCGCTGCTTGCCGTTGGCACTCATTCCTTGCGTGTTGGACTTTCGAGCCTTATGGGTGGGCAGTCGTCTTTTTTTTCTGATTACCATCGAACTTCAGCCCGTTTCAAGAGACGCTGAGCAATCACCTGTCTCGGGTTGACAGGTTGATCACAGGAGAATGCTGACCTTGTTCCGGCCTGTTCGTTTCGACATGTAAAGGGCCTCATCGGCACGCTTGAAGAGCGAATCCATGGTGTCGTTCTTTTTAAGGATGCTAACGCCGATACTGATGGTGGGCCGAAGGATGATGCCCTCCATCGCAAAATTATACGTCTCAACCTGTGAGCGGATTGCTTCTGCAATCTGTTCGGCAGCATCCAGCTTAAAGTTAGGAAGGAAAACCATGAATTCGTCGCCACCGAACCGACTCGCCAACCCCTTCTGGTTCGTGATCGCCTTGATCAGTTTTCCGGTTTGGCTGATGGTATAGGCACCAAATGCGTGGCCATGGGTATCGTTGATTTTTTTGACCCCGTCGATGTCCATCATAATCATTGCCAACTCTGCACCATGGGTTAGAGAGACCGCTATGAATCGGTCCAATTCTTCATCGAACCTGCGCTTGACAACGAGTCCGGTCAGTTCGTCGATATTCAGCAGGTTGTCTATTTCATTCTGATACTTGAGGTCAAAAATGTCGGACCATCCAAACCGGAGGATGGTGTTGCCGATAAGAATTTTGTCGGACTCTTGGAGTACTGCCTCGGTAATCCGAATGCCATTCAAAAATGATCCGTTTGTGCTTTTTAAATCCTGGATGACGTAGCCACCGAGTTCGGGGTTGAAACCAATGGCGAGATGCAGGCGCGAAACAAGCGTATCCCTCAACATTATCGTCGCTTCAGAGGAGCGTCCCAGGGTGATATGGTCGTTGGCGAGCATAATCCGGCGTCCAACCTGATCACCTGACAGAAAAGTTAAACCAGGTACTTTTTTTTCAAAATCCTCGTCGCTGAACCAATTTGCCTTCAAAATAACGGTACCGAAATCATCAGACATTTCCTGCTCCTCGTGGTAAAAACGATTCAGTTTTACAAAAAAAATATAACTTATAGTAAAATACCGGTTCGTTACGATTCAGCCCACAATTCTGCCGTTTTTCGATGATGAACTGGTGGGGCAGTTTTTGCTTCGAGTAGTGTTCTTCTTGAAGAAGCGAAACAATAGAACCTTTTGCGAAATAAGAAAATTATTGTATGCGTCCTGACGACATCTCGCAAGCCCGAGATGATTTGTCATGTCATATAACCGCGATGGCTGGACCTATGACTCAGCCACAACGAACAAAGAAAATCGGAACTTCAGCGAAACAACCGGCATACGAGCGACTCATTTTTATAAAAAACTCGCGGTGGCCGTCATTCCGGCGCATGCCGGAATCCAGCAAGCAGTTTCGTGACGGACGAAGGGGCCTGTCGATATCAATTCTCAGTTGCTAAATCCATCACGTTTCAGGTAAAAGGAAGATATTGAAATGCAAAGCGTTCATTCAAGGGCACCCACTTGCGGTTGCCCGTAACCACCATCGAGGAGGACTACCGTGAACAAGAAAAAGTTGCGATTACTCCCACTCTGCATGATGCTGGCACTTTTAGCCGGCGGCTGTGCGGGAACCAAGGACGCCGAAGTCGCTGAGGTCCCATCCGCCAAGGAAGCGGTTCAAAAGACCGAACAGCTTGTTTACGAAGGGGAGGTTGCTGGCGTCTCGGAACGGGCCAAAACGATTTCGATCACCGTTGGTAAAGGCGAACAGGCCAAGGTGATGATGGTCAAGTTTGACGACAAAACCAAGGGTGTCAATCAAGCTGCAAAAGGCAAAGCCGTTCAGGTCACCTACGAGATGCGCGATAAAGATGCCTATGCCACTGACATTCAATTAAAATTCGCAAAACTCCCGCCAGGAACCACTGAAATTAAAACCACTGAACTGCAAAAAATAATCAACGACAAGGCACCTCTCTTCCTGGTGGATTCTCGTCCGTTGATCCGCTACAACCAGTCGCACTTGCCCGATGCTCACTCCATCCCGGTTCCGATGCTGGAAGAGAAAAAGGCAGAAGTCCTCCCTAAAAATAAAGATATACCGCTTGTTTTTTACTGTGGAGGGCCTACCTGAGGCATGTCAACTGCCTCCGCCGGTCTGGCGAAGAAACTAGGTTATACCAATATTCGTGTGTATCTTGATGGCGAACCAGCTTGGTCCAAGGCCAATCTGCCCACCTACTCCAGCACAGAGTTTATTAAAAACGGCAATGTCGTGCTTATCGACATCAGGCCGACGGCCAAAGCCATTGCTGGAAGAATCAAAGGCGCCTACAGCGTACCGAATGAAGCACTGGAAGACAAACTCGACGACGTCCCCCGCAACGCGCCCATCGTTCTCTACGGTGACAAGGAGGTCATGAGTGCGGTAGCTGCTGTACGCGATCAGGAATTTAACTTTGTTTCCCTGGTTAAAGGCGGTTATGAAGGTTGGGTTAAGGCAGGGGGAGAAATTGAGAAAGGGCCAATCTTCAACACCGAAATCAAGTGGGTGAGGAAACTCGGCAAAGGCGAAGTTTCCGTGGCCGAGTTCCGTAAAGCCACGACCGGAGAAGACAAGGATGCCGTCATCGTCGACGCCCGCACCAAAGAAGAGGTGGCCGAACTGGGGACTTTTAAAAATACGATCAACATTCCTCTGGACGAAATTCCCAGTCGGCTGAATGAACTGCCTAAAGATAAAAAAATCTACGTCCACTGCTCAACCGGCGCCCGAGCCGACATGGCCTACAGCGAGTTAGTCAAGCATGGATTTAATGCAAAATTTTTGCTGTTAAACATCAAAGACGCCGAGTGTGATTGCGAGATCATCAAACCCTGATGCACCCTGCGCCTTCAGTCTTTCCTTTCTTTTCAACAAAAAACGGGACTGCTTCTTTCGAGGCAGTCCCGTTTTTTGTTGGTCAGCATGTAACAACTACAGATTTTTAAGTTGCTCCAGCAGATCCCCCATAGCTGTCAATTGCTCTCTGGCAACAACCACCGAATTATTGCGCCCATCCGCTTCCATGGTGCTCGCCACCTGCCGAATCCCTTCAATCCCCAGACTGGCAGCTGCTCCTTTCAAACTGTGGGCAGCCCGCACGACGCCTGCAGCATCGCCTGCTGCAACCGCCTGCTGTAATTGGGCATAATCGGAAACCGAGGAATCCCTGAACAAAACCAACAACTCCTCAAGGAGTTCCTCATCACCGGCTGTCTGTTCCAACGCAAACGCTTTATTCCAATGTAAATCAGCCATACCTGTCTCCGGCATTCTGGTTAATCATGAAGGGCAAGAGCCGCTGTGCAATCTTGCACTGCGGAAAACCCGATTTTTCCTTCGCGGATACAAAAGAGAGCTCCTTTGTCAATTCCGACAAGTGTTGAGCCGCTACCACCGGGTGTCGGACCGCCATCAAGGATGAGGTCAATTTCAGAGTCGAATATTCGGGCAACATCCTCGGCCGTAACCGCTGCTGGAAAACCAGTTATATTAGCGCTGGTGGCAGTAATTGGACCATCAAACGAAACAATTAAGGCGTTTGCCGTCTCATGGGGAGAGTGGCGAAGAGCAATGGTTCCGGTTTTTCCAGTCAACTGCGGTGGAAGCAAGGGCAATGCCGGGCAGACCAAGGTTAAGGGGCCAGGCCAGAAACAATCGATCAACCGACGGTAGACTGCAGGCATTTTTCCTGTCATCAGCGGGAGCTGATCCATACCGGCCACCAGAACGAGTATAGGCAGCTTTCGAGGTCGCTGCTTGACGAAGAACAGCCGCTCAAGGGCCCGGGGGTTAAACGGATCAACCGCTAGGCCGTAATAAGTTTCCGTGGGAAAGGCCACCACGCCGCCCGCACGAAGAAGGGAGGCGGCATGGTCGAGATTTTTCCGATTAACGGCTACAGGCCAATTCACATTGCCAACGCCTTGTTTTTAGCCGCGACTTGTTCGGCCATATCTTGAACGTGCTGTTCGAGTTTGGTCTGCAGGACTGCATCATTAATGGCCAGAATGCGAACAGCTAGCACCGCCGCGTTTTTCGCCCCGGCCTTGCCGATACCCATGGTGGCGACCGGGATGCCGGGAGGCATCTGCACGGTCGAAAGAAGAGCATCGAGACCGTTCAGGGAGGAGGCGTCCAAGGGCACGCCGATCACCGGCAGGGTGGTGTGGGCAGCGAGTACACCGGCCAAGTGAGCGGCCATCCCCGCCCCAGCGATAATGAGTTTGAGTCCACGTTCCCGTGCAGTCCTGGCATAGGTGCAGGCCTGCTCCGGCGTGCGATGAGCCGAGGCAATGGTTAATTCATATCCAACACCGACCAAGGAAAGAAAATCAGCGGCAGCACGCATCACGGGAAGATCGGAATCGCTCCCCATGACAATGCCGACGACCGGTCTGTTGGTGATAGCAAGGCGGGCCAAGGCCCGGTGGCCGATATCGCGACGATAGGTACACCCCTGCCATTGTATTTCCTTGATCGCCAGATAAGCTCGATCTATGGCCGTTTGAATGGTATCGCCAATGGCGGTTACACCTAAGACCCGGCCTCCGTTTGTCACTGTTTGGCCATCCTTAACAGCTGTCCCGGCATGAAAGACTTCCACTCCCTCCACCTTAGCTGCCGCCTGCAGGCCGGAAATAGCTTTCCCTTTGGCATACGTGCCGGGATAACCTTCGGAGGCCATGACCACACAGACTGTAGGCCGAGGGTCAATCTCAATTTGCAACTGATCGAGCGTGCCGTCAATACAGGCGTCCAGAATTTCCACCAGATCACTTTTCAATCGCATCAGAAGCGGCTGGCACTCCGGATCGCCGAAACGGCAATTGAATTCGAGCACATTGACCCGATCTCCCTCGATCATCAATCCTGCATAGAGCATACCCTTGTAGGGGCGTCCTTCTGCGGCCATACCGAGGATGGTCGGTAGCATGACTTCATCCATCACCCTCTTGGTGAGGGCCTCAGTCATCACCGGAGCCGGCGAATAGGCGCCCATCCCCCCAGTATTAGGACCTTTATCTCCATCGAAAATGGCCTTGTGATCCTGAGATGACGGCAGCGGCAGCACTGTTTTCCCATCGGTGAAGGCAATAAACGAGGCTTCTTCACCCTGGAGAAATTCTTCGATCACCACTTGCTTGCCGGCGGCACCGAAGGCTTTGTCTTTCATGATCAGATCAACGGCCTGTTCGGCCTCTGCAATGGTTTGGGCAATAATAACACCCTTACCGGCAGCGAGGCCGTCGGCTTTGACCACGCAAGGCACACCGATGGATTTGATGAATTTTTTTGCCGCACTCCGTTTGGTAAAGGAGTCATATCGGGCACTCTGTATCTGATACTTCTTGAGGAAATCTTTGGTGAAAACCTTGCTGCCTTCCAGTATTGCGCCTTTGCCATCAGGCCCAAAGATGCGAAGGCCATTTTTTTGAAAGAGGTCTACAATTCCCTTGGTCAACGGTTCTTCAGGGCCGACAATAGTGAGATCGATCTGCTCTTTAAGGGCAAAATCTAACAGTGCGTTGATATTGCTGACAGATATATCAACGCATTGCGCCATATCTTTGATGCCGGCATTACCCGGTGCGCAAAAAACCGTACCGACCTTGTCTGATTGCTTCAGTTTCCAGACGAGCGCATGCTCGCGGCCACCTCCACCTATCACCAATATTTTCATTCAGCTCTCCTCCTAGCCTTGATTTTGTATCAACTACCGTCTTCTTTCTAATAAATTACCTTGAGTCTCGTCCAGTAAAATAATATGTGCAATCAGCTCTATCATTCAGCGTGCCTGACAGTGCCCCGGCATTTTTCTTGACATTTTCATCGGCAACCTGTTACCTTCGGAATGAGGACTCATTCATTTTCAACAGCAATTGCCTGTTTCAACATATTAAATGAAATCACCAGACAAGCATCGTAAAATTATACGTGCTGCCACAAAGGTATTTGCCAAAAAAGGCTTCTTTAACGCCAGGATTTCCGATATCGCCAAGGAAGCGAAGGTGGCCGATGGCACCATTTATCTTTATTTCAACAATAAATTCGATATCCTGTTATCTGTCTTCGAACAAGAAATCGGCAAGCTGATCGAACATGTCAGCTTGTTGCTGGACAAGGAAAGTAGTTCCAAAGCCAAACTGGAAATCTTTGTCACTAATCATCTCATGGAGATGAAGAAAAACCGGTATCTCGCTGAAGTCATTCACATCGAGTTGCGGCAAACCAGCAAACTTATTCGTGAATATCGGAAAAATAAATTCAATGAATATTTGGAAATCATTGCCGCTATTATTATACAAGGGCAGGAAGACGGGACGTTTCGAAAAGATATTCAACCGGACATTGCCCGCCAGGTTGTTTTTGGCGCTTTGGACGAGATTTCAATATGTTGGCATACCGGTAACGAGTGTCCCCACAGTCTTGAGGAAGTGAACAATCAAATCACTTCCCTTTTTGAGACCGGTTTTCTGGCGGGAGCCGGGTGACCTCTACCTGTTATTCAGCTTTCCACCCTGCCAAAATTCTCCCCTTCTCCTCGCCAATCGCGAACGGTTTTTACACCTCTCATGCACAGCTGTTTTCTTCGATGGTTCTCATTTTCTTCCAATTAAACAGATTGCTACTGGATAGTTGAAAAAGAGATAGAGATTATCTCGAATTCCCGTATGCCGCCGGGTGTCTTCGTCTTTACCTCATCCCCTACTTCTTTACCTAAAAGTGCTTTGCCGAGAGGGGAAAAAACGGAAATTGACCCTTTTTTAACATCAGACTCTTCCGGCCCCAGGAGTTGATAGGTCACTTCTACTTCGGTTGTCAGATCCATCAGGGTGACCACGGTTCCGAAAACGGCCCGATTGGTGGAGACCTTGGAACAGTCAATTATCTCAACGCGACCGAGCTTATCCTTTAATTCAAGGATCCTTCCCTCCACCAGGCTTTGGCGTTCCTTGGCGGCGTGATATTCCGCATTTTCGCTGAGATCTCCGTGCGCCCTCGCCACCTCGATTGCCTTGACTATTTCAGGACGCTCCGCCCGTTCAAGCCGTTCCAGCTCTTGACGAAGCTTCCGATTTCCCGTCAAGGACATCGGGATACGTACAACCATGTTCACTCCTCCTGTTTGTGATTCTTCAACAGATAAATAAGAAGAAAGCGCTGAGCAGAACCCAACGCTTTCCGACAACATCAATATCGTAAAAACTGCTTAACACCTGCGAGGAAAGCATCCCCGGTTGTCACTCTCTACTGCATGAAACCGACGCGTTCACCTTGCGTGATAAAATTGTTTTATCGTTTCGACTACATACGATAAATGTTCGCGGGTCAATTCCGGAAAAATAGGCAAAGCCAGGGAATCGGCGGCCGCCTGTTGCGCAATCGGAAAATATTGTTTTTTGTATGTTTCGGACCGGAGGCATTCTTGCTGGTGCAGACAGAGCGGATAGTAAATCTCGCAGCCAACAGAGTTATCAAGGAGGAACTGCCGCAACTTATCTCGTTCCGGTACGCGTATAATGAACTGATTATAAATATGGTGGTTATGCAGCTCGGCGTTCTCAGTTGCGGCATACATCGCTTTTGGTAGCCTGACGGGGTTGTCGACCAAGCTGGCCTCCTGAAACAGTTGGCGGTAATGGTCGGCATTGACTCGACGGGCAGCATGCCATTCCTCTAGATGTTCCAGTTTGATTGCAAGCACAGCGGCCTGGATCGGATCGAGCCGGAAATTACCCCCAACCCGTGAATGAAAGTATTTGGGCTCCGCTCCGTGGTTTCGATTGGATCGAACAATGTCGGCAAATGCTTGGTTCGAGGTGGTAATCATGCCGCCATCACCGATTCCGCCAAGGTTTTTACTAGGGAAAAAAGAAAAGCAGCCGCAAAGTCCCAAGGATCCGGCTCGCCGCCAAACAACCGCACCGTTTTCTTCGCAGGGGAACTCAGCACCTATGGCCTGAGCCGCATCTTCGATCACTGGAATGCCGTATTCGTTAGCGAGTGCCATTATACGCGGCATATTGGCGCATTGTCCGTAAAGATGCACTGGAATAATCGCTTTGATGCGGCTTCCGGATTGTCGATCCGCTGCCAAGGCCTCGGCCATTCTTTCAGGATCGATGTTGAAACTGTCAGGCTCTATATCGACGAACAATGGCTGTGCCCCCACCCGGAGCACCGTCCCCATGGTAGCAAAAAAAGTGTAAGGCGTTGTCAAAACAAGATCGCCCGCGCCGATCTCAAGTGACATTAACGCGGCTAACAGGGCATCGGTTCCAGAAGAAACTCCGATGCCGTAGGTTGAGCCGCAGTATCGAGCGATTTTTTCTTCCAGTTCATTGACTTCACGTCCTAAAATATAACCAGTGGAATCAATGACTCTGGTGACGGCCTCAAGAATTTGTGGACGTAAGGAGGCTAGCTGCGGTTTCAAATCAAGCAAAGGGACATTCATTGGGCAATGTAAGGTAGAGATGGGGATGTGTTGAAAAGAGCGAGGAGGTCAGGAATACTGATCTGCCGGTCCAGCGGCAAGAATCACGCCGTCGCCGCTGAGAAAATCCTGAATGTCAGGCATTTCTTTTTCGAACTGTTTACGTAATTTTTTTAATAAATTAGCTTCTATCTGTCGAACTCTCTCTCGCGAGATGTGAAACTCATCGGCAATGGTTTGCAAAGTTTTGGGTTCATCACTCAGCAGGCGGGTATTGAGGATGACCTGTTCTTTTTCGTTGAGTCGTGTACTGAGATCGGCAAGAATGACGGCCAGTCGTTCGCGCATTTCCTGGCTCGCGACAACCTCTTCAATTCCCGGCCCGTCATGGGGCAGAAAATTCTTCTGCTCATCTTCCGAGTCACTACGCACTGGGGCTTCCAGGGAGATATCCCAGTTATCCATGCGCTGACCCATCTCGATCACTTCGCTTTCCTTGACGTTCAATCGCTCCGCCAGCAATTTGATCTCCGGCTTAAAGCCTTGCGATTCGAGCAATTTTTTTTCTTTGTTGAGACTAAAAAAAAGTTTGCGCTGCGCCTGGGTGGTTCCGATCTTAACCAGCCGCCAGTTGTCCATGATAAATTTGAGGATGTAGGCACGAATCCAGTAGGCCGCGTAATAAGAAAATTTAACTCCCCGGTAGGGATCGAATTTCTTGGTTGCCTGAACTAAGCCAACATTGCCTTCCTGAATAAGGTCCATGAAGTTTTGCATCCAGTATTTCTGGAAATCCATGGCTACCTTCACCACGAGGCGCAGGTTCGAGGAAACCAAGCGATAAGCGGCATCCGGATCGCCGGTTTCCTGGAAGCGCACGGCTAACTCTTCCGTTGCTTCACGGCTGAGCAGTTCATACTGGCTGATTTCCTGGAGGTAGCGATGAAGGGCAGGGTTGCTGAGCGCTGGAAGGTTTTCGTCGCTGCTGGTCAGCATCAAGGCATGCTGCGGCGGCGGCGGCGGCTCCTCCAGATCCAGATTGTCGATTTCGCTCTGATCTCTCATGAATCTCTGGTATATCGTTAGAAAAGACAACCCTGCAGGGAGAGGACTCTCATGCAGGGTTTATGCGACCAGATTACCCGAAAACAAAAAAAAAAACACTTTAATACGACAGGGTTCGGTTGAAGAGTTTTTTTTTCGGGGAATCTGTGCTAAGGATAGCCGGCTCTACAATAGCGCCTTTCCCCCCCTTCACTTCTTTTTCTCTTCTGTATGGATAAAATACGAAATTTCAGCATTATCGCCCATATTGACCATGGCAAGTCAACCCTTGCCGATCGGATGATTCAACTCTGTAACATGGTCACCGACCGGGAGTTCAAGGATCAAATGCTCGACACCATGGATATCGAGCGGGAACGCGGCATTACCATCAAGTCGCAGACTATCTGCTTGCCCTTTCTTGCCGAGGACGGCAAAACATACACGCTCAACCTGGTGGATACCCCGGGTCACGTCGATTTCAGCTACGAGGTCTCCCGTGCGCTTTCCTCCTGCGAAGGGGCACTGCTCCTGATCGACGCGGCTCAAGGGATTGAGGCACAAACCTTGGCTAATCTCTATTTGGCCATGGAGAACAACCTGGAAGTTATTCCGGTGATCAACAAAATCGACTTACCAGCCGCTGAACCGGAAAAAGTGGCAACGCAAATCGAAGAGGATTTGGGTCTTGACGGTGAGACAATCCAGATGTGTTCCGCCAAAACCGGCCAGGGCGTGCCGGAGTTGCTCAATGCCATTGTCCGGTTGCTGCCCCCGCCCATTGGCGATCCGGGAAAACCACTGGAGGCGCTGATCTTTGACGCCAACTACGACCCCTATCGCGGCACAGTTATCTCGGTGAGAATTATTAACGGGACAGTCAAAACTGGTGACCAGATCCTGTTCATGTCCAATGGTGCCGAGTACCGGGTGGAGGAACTGGGTATCTTCAACGTACGTCGCGAGTCGAAGCAACAACTCTCCGCCGGCGAAATAGGATATATCATCGCTGGGGTAAAAACGGTTTCTGACACCCGGCCCGGCGACACTCTCACCTTGAAAGAAAATCCCTGTCCTGCTGCCCTGCCCGGCTTCAAGGAAGTACAGCAGGTAGTTTTCTCCTCACTCTATCCAATCGCCAGCGATGAGTACGAGGAACTCGCCACCGCCCTGGAAAAACTGAAACTCAACGATGCCGCCCTCTCCTTCCAAAAAGACTCTTCGGCGGCGTTGGGATTCGGTTTCCGATGCGGTTTTCTGGGACTGCTCCATTTGGAAGTCGTTCAGGAGCGATTGGAGCGGGAATTCGACATTTCCCTAATCCTGACTGTACCCACGGTCAAATATATTTTCTACCTGCAGAACAAAACCGTAGTTGAAATCGACAACCCCTCTTATTTTCCTGATCCAGGTTCCATCGCTCGTATCGAGGAACCGTTTATCAAAGCCACCATCCATATCCCCGAGCGTTACATGGGGGTGGTCATGACTCTGTGCATGGAGCGGCGAGGTGAAAACACCAAGTATCATTACCCTATGCCAGGCCGGATCGAATTTTCCTGCGAACTGCCCCTGGCCGAGGTGATTTACGATTTCTACGACAGGTTGAAATCCGTCACCCAAGGTTACGGCTCGTTTGACTACGAACTGATGGATTACCGTCCCAGCGATCTGGTCAAGCTCGATATTCTGGTCAATGGCGAGCAGGTTGATGCACTCTCGCAACTCACCCATCGGATCAAAGCCAGGGAGAGAGGGATCAAAGCCTGTGAACGCTTAAAGGAAGAAATTCCCCGACAGATGTTCAAAATTGCCATTCAGGCGGCCATCGGCGGCAATGTTATTGCCAGGGAAACCATCTCGGCTCTGCGCAAAGACGTGACCGCCAAATGTTATGGCGGCGACATCTCCAGAAAGAGAAAACTCTTGGAAAAACAAAAGGAAGGGAAAAAACGAATGAAGACGGTGGGCAATGTCGATATCCCCCAGCGCGCCTTTCTTGCGGTGCTTAAATCGGATCAGTAGAAGTGTCTGCTTCCTTTTCCGGAATAATCGTCATGGCGTCGGCAAAGGAGGCTATCCGGCTTCGCAGACTGTCCAACCCATTGCCGGTCCGAGCGGAAAAGACGATCCGTTCATCGCTGGTGAGGGTCAGGCCTGCATCCAGGATTGCCGCATTTTTCAACTGGTTGTTGCGGGACAGCTTATCCGCCTTGGTGTACACGGGCAGGAAGGGTTTTTTCAGGTACCGGAGCCAGTCGATCAATTCTCGATCCAGGGCCTTGAGTTCGTGGCGCAGATCAATGATGACGACCATGCAGGCAAGGGTCGATCTGGTTTCGACATATTCGGTGAGCAACCCCTTCCAGCTTCGCCGGGTTTCCTGGGAGACCTGGGCAAAACCGTAGCCAGGAAGATCGACCAGATACAAGGCGTCGTCAACGAGAAAATAATTGAGGCTTTGCGTTTTCCCCGGTTTAGAACTGGTTTTGACCAGATTTGTCCGGTCGACCAGCCGGTTGATCAGACTCGACTTGCCGACATTGGACCGTCCGGCAAAGGCGACATCCGGATAGTCTGGTGCCGGCAATTGCCGGATAGCGTGGGCGGAAAGGAGGAAGTGCACCTTTCGGTAATCCAAAGGCTTCCCCCTTCCCTCTCCTGTATTGGTTGATAGAGGCATTAATTTATTCTCAGATGACCTTGTTCAAGGAATACTCGATAATGCCTTCTGCTCCGTTTTTCTTCAGCTGAGGCACCAGATCGCGGACCTGATGCTCGGAAATGACCGTCTCCACCGAAAACCATTCCTGTTTGTATAACTGGGCCACGGTTGGCGCGTGGAGACTGGGCAGCATATTAATCACCACATCCAGTTGCTCCTTGGAAACATTCATTTTGAGACCCACGATTCGATCAGCCCGTAACGCCCCCTGAAGCAGCATAGCAATGTTTTCTACCTTGTTGCGCTTCCACGGATCAGCCATGGTGGCTTTGCTGGCGATGAGTTGGGTGTTGGATTGCATCAGTTCATGAATGACACGCAGCCCATGGGCGCGGATGGTCGACTCGGTTTCGGTGACCTCGACAATGGCGTCGGCAAGACCGGAAACCGCCTTGGCCTCAGTCGCCCCCCAGGAAAAGGTGATGTCGACCTTGAGGCCCCGCTGTTCGAAAAATTTACGGGTGACATTAACCAATTCGGTGGCGACCCGTTTGCCATCCAACTGCTCGACCCGGGTAATGTTGGAGTCACCGGGCACAGCAATCACCCAGCGAGTCGGCCTTTTGCTGACCTTGGAATAGACTAGATCAGCGACGATCTCCACATCCGATTCGTTCTCCAAGGTCCAATCTTTGCCGGTAATACCAGCATCCAACATACCTGATTCCACATACCGGGACATCTCCTGCGGCCTGCAGATCGAACAGGAAAGTTCAGGATCATCGACCTCGGGAAAATAATTACGTGAGGCTAACTTGATCCTCCAGCCCGATTTCTCGAACAGGGCGATGGTGGCGTCCTCCAGGCTGCCTTTCGGAATACCCAATTTCAGTACATTCATTTTTCTTCCTTGTTAAATAAAGTAGGGTGCTGTGTTTTATTTCGTGCCATAAACCGTAGCCGGATCAAAGATTCGTTCAGGCTCATGGACGGTTAATTGATCGCCGTTCACCTTGCGGTAAAAACAACTGCGATAGCCGGTATGGCAAGCTGCACCTCCCAGTTGTTCCACCTTATACACAACTGCGTCCTGATCGCAATCAACGAGAATTTCCTTGACGAGCTGCACATGGCCTGAAGTTTCTCCTTTCAGCCACAGACTGCTCCGTGAACGACTCCAGTAATGCGCCTTCCCTGTTTCCAGGGTTTTTAGCCAGGCGATCTTGTTGATATAGGCGAGCATGAGCACCTCACCCGTCTGGTGATCTTGAACAATGGCCGGCAGGAGGCCGTTGGCATCCTTGGCAAAAGCGAGTTCTATCATAGCATTCTATTTTTCTGCGCGTTTCCCACCTTGCACCGTTTCTGCTCATCAACCTCAACAAACAGACAGAGCCCTTCTTCACTGCAAAACAGGGCCAGATGGTAAAGATATTGATTTTTAAAAATTATACGCCAAACCATGTCAAGAACTTTTTACAAAATAATGTATTATTTCAAACGAATAGTTAAAAATTCGGATTCCGGATTTATCGTTCCACTCCTCCATGGGGAGTGGAGGTCTATTTCGAAGAGTAAAACACATCAATCAGAACCGGTATCACCAAGGTCTCTGCCGTAACTGACTCCTTGTTTACCCGTTTTCATTCGGCATATTTGGGGTTTGCACATTTATGCCTTCATTGCCACTTTGTCAAGTGTTCAGTCGGTGAATGCCACCACTTGTCAAAAAGAGAAGCAATGGGTATAGTCCCGCAAAAAAAGCAATCCCTTCTCCCAAAAGGACTACATTCATGTGCCCTGTACAGTTATTTGATACCGTATCCGTCAGTTATACCGCCACCCTCCCCACGGGAGAGGTGATTGAAAGCGCTCCAGAAACCAAACCAATCATCTTGACCATTGGTTCAGGAAGGATACTTAAAGCGGCCGAGGCCTCACTGCTGGGCATGGAACCGGGCCAAAGCAAAACGGTGCATATCCAGCCGGAAGACGCCTATGGTCCGTATTATAAAGCATTGGTCCATGAGGTTTCCCGAGCCACCTTCGCCGGCCGAATCGACCCCAAGCCTGGCATGATACTCTCGCTTACCGTGGAAAAGGACGGGGTGAAACAACAGGTGCCCGCAACCGTGCTTGCCGCCGGCAGCGAAACGGTTACTGTCGATTACAACCATCCCTTAGCCGGCAGGATCATCACCTATTCGGTCACCCTTCACGCCATAGGCAAGTAACCCCTCACCTCCCTACTCCAGCTTCCTCAACAGCCCCCACATCGGAACTTCGGTGCTTTGCGGGAGTCTTTCATCCGTATACGATTTCATTTGAATCACCCCTGCTTCCGTCTTTTTTCTTCTTATTCTCTTTGTTTAACGTGCGCCAGCGTTCAATTTACCACGATCGATGAGAAACCTAATGGTTCTCAATAATAATTCGTGTCCGAAAAAAATCTGTACAATCATTTTCGGACACGTACAATACTTCTAAGGTCAAGATTCCCATGGGTTTCAGGGTGACTGAGCTCTCAACCCAGCCAGGCGATCAGGAGATCTTTCTTGTTGAACACGTTACCATCTTATTGAAGGAGAACCGTTTATGTCGATAGAAGATGATGAAATATTGCAGGGTTTCATAGAAGAATCGCTGGAGCACCTGGCTGATATCGAAAATGATCTTCTCTCCATCGAGGAGGGGGGCGCCGATATTGATGTCGAACTTGTCAACAAGGTCTTCCGTGCCGCCCATTCAATCAAGGGCGGTGCAGGATTCATGGGATTGACCGTCATCCAAGATCTCGCCCATGCCGCAGAAAATGTCTTGGGACTGATCCGGAGCAGCAAGCTCGTCCCCAATCCCGATATTATCAACGTGCTCCTGCTTGCTGCCGATGAACTCCAGCATATGATCGAGGATGTCGGCAGCAGTAACACCGTCGACATCTCAAGCCATACCACTGCGTTAAACACCATTTACGAGGGAGGAGAAGCGCCTGCTGCCGTCCCCAAGGCACCACGCGCTGCTGCCCCCCCTCCGGAGACAAAGGTTGCGGTCACAACAAAAGCGGTTGCCGAACCTGAACCGGAAATCGAAGAGGACGTTGTCGATGAAGTTTCGGTAGATCTCGAAGACGAACCGATGGATGAACATGACTCCGATACCGATCATGCCGTTGCGGCATCGCCGGAAGCCGACGGCGGCACCAAGCGCAAATCCGCACCAAATATACAAAAAACCGACACCAGCATCCGGGTCACGGTCAGCCTGCTTGATCAATTGATGAATCTGGCCGGCGAATTGGTCCTCTCCCGTAACCAGTTGCTACAAACCATCACCTCCGGCGATGTCCGAAACGCCGAAGCAGTAGGGCAACGCATCGATCTGGTCACCTCGGAGTTGCAGGAAGCCATCATGCTGACCCGGATGCAGCCCATTGGCAATGTCTTTAGCAAATTCCCCCGCGTTGTCCGCGACCTCTCCAAAAAGCTCGGCAAACAGATGGACCTTACCATTGTCGGTAAGGATGTCGAACTCGACAAGACCATTATCGAGTCGATCAACGATCCGCTCACCCATCTGGTGCGCAATTCGGTCGATCATGGTATCGAAACACCGGAAGAGCGCAAAAAAAAGGGAAAGGATATCCGGGGATTGATTGTCCTCAAGGCCTATCATGCCGCCGGCCAGGTTGTCATTGAAATCAGTGACGACGGCAAGGGTCTCGACGGCGACATGCTCGCCGAAGCTGCCGTCAAAAAAGGCTTGATCACTTCCGACCAGGCCAAGGTCATGTCGGAAAAAGAGCGCATCAATCTTATTTTGCTGCCCGGTTTCTCCACCGCCAAAAAGGTGACCGATGTCTCCGGCCGTGGCGTCGGCATGGATGTGGTAAAAACCAATCTGGACCAGTTGGGCGGTTCTATTGAGATAGAATCCGAGGTCGGCAAGGGTTCAACCATCAGTATCAAACTGCCTCTGACCTTGGCGATTATCCCCTGCCAGATCGTCATGACAGGCGGAGAACGCTACGCCATTCCCCAGGTGAATCTTGAGGAACTGCTGCGTATTCCAGCCGCTACGGTTAAGGAACGGGTGGAACGGGTTGGTGATGCCGAAGTGGTGCGACTTCGAGGCAACCTATTACCCCTGATCCGAATGGCTGAGGTTTTCGACATCGATCCGACTTATTACGATCCGGTACAGGGCGAGACCAGACCGGACCGGAGAGAGAACATAGCCGATCGCCGGTCCAAATCCACTCCGCTGTTTAAAGAAGAGGGATCGCCTCCTCCCGAAATCAGAGAAAATGAACAGGATCGAAAAAGAAAGGCAAACGAACGGCGGCAAAGTGCCTCCAGTGCCCTTAATATCGTCGTTGTTTCGACCGGAGCCATGCGATATGGATTGATTGTCGATCGACTGCATGATTCTGAGGAAATCGTCATCAAGCCGCTGGGTCGCCATCTGCAACAGTGTCAGGGGTATGCCGGCGCCACTATCATGGGTGACGGCCGAATCGCCCTGATCCTCGACGTCTCCAACATTGCCCGTATGGCTGGCCTGACTTCACTTGAGGGTTCCGAACGAGCCAAAGAATTAAACGAAGCAGCCAAGGATGCTATCACTAAAACCCGCGACAAACAGTCTCTGCTCACCTTCTCCAGCTCAGCTACCGAGCAATTTGGTGTCCCGCTCAACCAAGTCGAGCGCGTCGAGAAAATCAAGCGGCATGACATCGAAGAGATTGGTGGACGCCGGGTCATGCAGTATCGCGGTGGTAGCCTGCCCCTGATTAGCATTGATGAGGTGTCCTCGGTCCTACCGCTTGACGACCGGGAAGATCTCCTGGTCATTGTGTTCCGTCTTGCAGGCAAGGATGTTGGTCTGCTGGCAATTGGTCCCATCGACGCCATAGAGATTTCCGCCGACATCGACGATGTCACCTTGAAACAACCCGGAATCATGGGGTCGACTATCATCGGTGGCAGAACCACTATGCTGGTCAACATTTTTGAGATCACCCAGGTTTCCAATCCACAATGGTTTGAAGATCATGCCGCCTATGCGGAATTGGATGTCGCAGAAGCGCAGGCTCCGACCATCCTTATCGTCGAGGATTCAAACTTTTTCCGTAATCAGGTGAAGGGCTACATGGTAGAAGCCGGCTTCAATGTCCTTGAGGGAGAAGATGGCAAAGTCGCATGGGGCGTTCTCGAAGCGCAAGGCGATGAAATCACCATGGTGGTCACCGATATTGAAATGCCGAACATGGATGGATTTGCCCTGACCGAAAAAATAAAAAGTGACAAACGATTCCGCCACTTACCGGTTATTGCCCTGACCACACTGGCAGCCGAAGAAGATGTTGCCCGCGGCAAGGCGGTCGGGGTGAATGAATACCACATCAAACTGGACAAGGAGCGGTTGATGGAGAGTGTCCATCGTTACGCCAAAGCGGCCCTGGCTGCATAACAGTGTTTTTGCCTCAACCAATCAGGTTACGAGAGGTCAATGGTTTTATTGACAAAATTGCCAGCGGCGACCTGAGAGGTAAACTTGAAGCCCGAAGCAATGATGAAATCGGCAATATGGTCACCCAATTAAGCAATATGACCGGAAAACTCAACGGAATGGTCAAGGAGATAACCGGTGCTGGCGATACCCTGTTCATATCGTCTGGCAAGCTCAGCACTTCGGCCGACGAATTTTCTGCGGTGGCCGGTGACACCGCATCCAGAACCATTTCGGTGGCTGCAGCTGCCGAGGAAATGAGTGCCAACATGTCAACAGTCGCTGCGGCGACCGAGCAAGCCGCAACGAACATTGCCCTGGTCTCAACAGCGACTGAAGAGATGACTTCAACCATCAGCGGCATTGTGAAATCGACAGAAAAAGCGCAAGAAATCACAAAAATGGCCGTCCAAGAGGCCAGTTCTGCATCCGAAAAAGTCGATGAACTGGGTCGCGCTGCCATAGAAATCGGCAAGGTTACTGAAGCAATCACCGAAATTTCTGAGCAAACCAACCTACTGGCGCTCAATGCAACAATTGAAGCGGCGCGGGCCGGAGAGGCTGGCAAAGGGTTTGCCGTTGTGGCCAACGAGATCAAGGAATTAGCCAAACAAACGGCCAGTGCGACAGGGGAAATTAAAAAACGAATTGACTCCATTCAAGATTCCACCGAAGCAACGGTGAAACAGATCCAGCAGATCACCCAGGTGATCGGCGAGGTCAATGCCATCGTCAGTTCGATTGTCACCGCCGTCGACGAACAGTCGGCAACGACCAACGAAATAGCAGAGAATATCAGTCAGGCATCCATCGGCATCCAAGAGGTTACTGTCAATGTTGCCCAGGTTTCCACTGTTTCAAATTCCGTGGCCCAGGAAATAGCCGAGGTCAGTCAATCCGCCGATTCGATCTCGCATGGAAGCATCACAATGAAGACAAATGTTGTCGA
>JBBQCO010000020.1:0-37368 GCA_038318785.1 Desulfobulbales bacterium
CATCGGCCAGCGTGGTCAAAAATCTGAGGATCGTGCTGATGTCCCGGTCCTTCAGTTTCTTGTCCAACTGCAAGTAACCCATTTGATCGACTGCCTCAGCCAAGTTGCCCGCCTCACCGTCATGGAAATAGGGGGCAGTCAGGGTGACATTGCGCAGCATGGGAACCTTGAACACATATTTATCACTTTCAAGGTTGGTGACTTTCAAGCGTCCAAGATCGGAGTCGTTGTTGTACGCATGGAACACGCCCATTTTCTGAAAGGTCATTCCGCCCAGGTTGGGGCCGCTGTGACACTGCACGCAGCCGACATTGATAAAGGTGTGCATCCCTTCCATTTCCTGCTCGGTGAGCGCTTGCTTGTCCCCGTCCATGAACTGGTCGAAACGGCCCCGGCTGATTAGCGTTCGTTCAAAGGCAGCAACCGCTTTGGCAAAATTGTCGAAAGTCACGGGGTCTTTGTCTCCAGGAAAAACCATCTTAAAATCAGCTGGATAAGGTTTAATCTCTTTGAGCCGTTCGATTAACGCTTCGGCATTGGGCATGCCCATTTCTATGGGATTGAGCGGAGGGCCCTGGGCCTGCTCTTCCAGCGTGGCCGCGCGTCCGTCCCAGAATTGCGCAATTTGGAATCCGGCATTCATGGTTGGTGGATCGTTGCGGTCGCCAAATTTTCCTTCAGCGCCTTTGCCTGTCTTGCGATTATCGGTGCTTGCGCCTTTGTTGTCGATGGGATGGCACGAGTTACAGGATTGGGTTTTGTTGATCGAAATGCCTTCCTCAAAATAGAGCTTCTTCCCCAGTGCAATCATGGCGGGCGTGTCCTGCTCGTTCCCCGGCATGGTCGCGGGAAGTTTGCCAAACAGCGCATGTGCCTGCAGCAGCACGACGCCATCCTGGGCCTTCGTTGCTTTTATTTGCGCCTCCGTGGTGGAATCGGCAGAGGCCTGCGAAATCAGGTTTCCCGCCAAATCGGAGGAAACCAGCACACTCAGTCCCGTTGCCAATAAAACAACTGATCGTAGCTTTTTTTGCATAACCAATACTCCTTTCTAAGTTGTTGAGGGTCCGCTGATTCAGGTCCATTTGACAATATGCCTGTTTCCTGCCGCCAGACCTTATGAATTATCTCAACTGCGTGTCGTTTTGCTTATGACGGAATTCGGAGAGGCGCCGGTAAATTTCAACTCTCGCCCGGTTGATGCCGCCGATTGGCCGGTGTTCAATTAAAGAATGTGCCGGCGAGAACGACAAATCTTCAGCCAGTTCCTCACGTTCCTTGGTCCGAAAGGATTGAGGAGGAATGCGAAGGGTGGCCACTTTGATAAAGGGTGATTCCTTTTCGCTCCATTCCACTCCGGCATCCTCAACCGGCATCCGGCCAGGGTCTGTTTGTACTTGCACCATAAAATCAAAACTGGCCTCATTCGCTGCCAGATGTTTTCCCATGTTTTCAGTGAGATAATGATCGGTAAGCCTTGGCGGCAGTGTACTTTTCAGGGACGAAGTGGGAACAAGAGAGTATTTCACAGCGTGGCCTGTCCCGCAAAGATATGGAGTGGTGCTCCAATAACGGATGTCCAGCGGAGAGGTTTGATTTTGTGGAGCCTTGCGGAGTTCGTTGAGGATATGGATATTGCCGGACAGAACGAGGCGAGCAAAAAAGACCAAGGGCGACCATTTGATGCTGTAGTACACTGCTTCGTGAAACAGCTTGACCGTTCCTAAAGGCATGGTCGGATAGCTTATCAAAATGAAGTCCTGTGTTTCTTGCTCCTCGTTGTGCCTCTCGAACCGCTCCCCCTTGACCCCCATGAGTTTTATGGCAAAACCACGGAGGTCTTTGACTTCGTCCGACTGGATCTTACCGCTGGAACTGGAAATCCGGACCCAAGCGGGATACGTTAGGCCAGATGCGAATATCCCCACCTTGAGCTCTGCCGGGATGTCGGGTTCGACGACAAATTCTGCTTGCAGGCAAGCCAGATTTTTCGGGTGTGCGTCTCGTTTGGTTTGACCTGCGGGGTAATCTTTAGACATCTTTTCTTGTAAGAGCGTGTGCATATCGTCGATCAACCGTTCTTCATCATCAGGGACTTTTTCAAAAGGACTGATGCTCACCCATTTTCCTTCAGAAAACGGCATGGTCTGTCTCCCCTTGGATGTATTGGTTGGGGCAAACGCATCCCCAGACTCGAGCGTACCGTGTTCTCTTCCTTCCGTGCCCGTTCCGGAAAGCAGATCAGTTCCTCTGGGCGTGATTGCTTGGGCACATGCACAACCCGTCAGTGCCAATGCCAAGAGAATCATGGCGCAATCTTTCCTTATCATTTCTTGTTGAAATTAAGAAATCTCAGGGAACAGGCGGTTCTCTTGATGCAATGCACCTTAGGTGCATCCGCGCAGGAAATAGAGCACCAATAAGATCGGGATCGGGACTCCCAAGGCCCACAGTAAAATCCAACCTATCTTTCCCTTTTCATTGTTCAACATGGCGTCTCCTCTTCTTGCGATGTGAAAGCTATTCTGATTTTTTCGAGAACAGCCTGTCTGGCAAAGAATCCTGGCAAAATTTGCGGTAATGCAATCAACAGTGTCGACATCATCTTAACTGCAATCTTTGATCCAGCTCCTCAGCGCTCGGCGTTCCAATGCTCATAATTTTGATTTAATAAGATAAATATCTGTACAATCGTTTGCTGGATTGTTGGTGGTGAGCATAAAAAAAGGGTCACATTTAACCGGTGGCTATATATGACCCTTTTCCGATCTACCCGGTTTCATGAGGTCCACATGATTGAAGCCGATTGGAACCTGCGGATGGGATTAGTTTGGCAGTGGAATTGCGTGATGGGGCAGCTGCCTGCTGTGGCAGACAAGCTGGGGGTGGAATGGAGAATAAGCGAGAGGGCCGAACTCAACAGCTCGTCGTTGGATGACCGGAAGGAATATGAGTCCTCAAGCAGTTTTTGTTTATGGCGATACGCTGAGACCTTGAGATGCCCGTTTCCCACCTGATAGGAGCGCCTTAAAAAGGTGGGAAACGGATTGGCCTGCCATGGGTGTCATTCTATGTGCGCTTGAGCCGTTTGCAAGGCGATCTCTTTATCTTTGGTAAACAGCCGCCATTTCATGGCCGAGGAATGAATCCCGG
The DNA here is from genome assembly GCA_038318785.1 of Desulfobulbales bacterium. Classification (GTDB taxonomy): domain Bacteria; phylum Desulfobacterota; class Desulfobulbia; order Desulfobulbales; family Desulfobulbaceae; genus Desulfobulbus. Next base: position 3,154 of record JBBQCO010000020.1, read on the forward strand.
CTTTCTTGTCTTGGCCTCGACAGTAATACCAGTGTCCAAAACGTTCGACTGTAGAAAACGGATGATTTTCTACGCAAAGAAGGCCACATGGATTGATTTTTTTAAAATAGAGCGTTTCATCTGGGTCTTCATCGTACGATAGATTTTTTGGCAATACGATTTGAGATACATCCACGCCCTCTGCTTCTTTTTCATCCAGCCAATCTGATATCTTCATGGTATTTTCTCCCCTTGGTAGCTTTTAATTCGGCGGCAAGACCTATCCCTGATGGTGCGTTGCAGCCTGTTGCCACGCGCATCATTTTTTTTCTGCATGCAACGCTTCAAAACCGAAAATAACGTCGAACAGTTCCTCGTCGATGCCGCTCTGGCGCAAACGGTGAAATGTTCCTTTAAGCTCCGCAAGCAATTCGTTAATATTTTTGTCGGCGCGTTGCATTGCTGCCAGGCGGCTCGCATTCTCACTTGCCAACGATTCTGCGCAGGCCCGGAAGAGCGAGACAAAAAGATATTCACCAATGAGCACCCGCAAGGTCGCGATGCCGCTCCCCATGACCTCGGGCAAACATCGCGTTGGCCAGGGACGTTGAGCCAGACTGTATTGCCACTCTTCGTCCAATGGCAGCAGTCGCTGGCGGACCGGCATATAGACGGCCCCGGCATGAGGCCGGTTATGGAAGAGGTACAATTCGGCACTTTCATCCTGACTCGAGCGTGTTCCGCTCTCCAGGAGAATTTTTCCAACCAGCGGGGTAATAGCTTTGACTGAGTTTGGCACATTGAACAGTCCCCTCAGCTGCAGACCCGCATCCTCCAGACGGGCATGGACACGCTCACCGACCGCCCAGACCTCGGCTTTTATCGGCAGCCCCTCCAACGTCTCCACCGCATAATCGGCCACCACATCATTGAATTGCCCCACCAGTCCCTGGTCCGAACCGAAAACGACTGCGGTGACCGTTTTGGGACTTGGGGATCGTTTCCCTTGAATCGGTAAGGGCATTATCCTGTTTTGCCGCAAGCACGCGCCTAAGCCGAGTTCCACCGTGCACGAGTAGTCGGTCAAGGCGCGCACCGATTTTTCGTATTGTCCTATACTTGAAGCAGCCATTGCCTTCATGGTGCGCACGACCGACTGGAGATCTCCAGCGCTATCGATCTTACGGCGCAAGCTTGCGGTGGTGTCGCTCATTGCTTCTCCTGGAATTTCACTCCGGCGTTCAGGTACACACGTGCTCCTTTTCCCATTTCAACCTGACACCATCATTTCCCGCACGCGCATCAGCCGGCTCGCAAATTTTTCCCTGTCATACGGGGACTCGATGGTGCGTTCGGCGAGTTCGGCGATCCATTGTACTTTTTCATGGACTATCCTTCGCCGACTAGGGTTGGTTGTCTGACTGGCGATGGTGAGCAGCGCGCCGAGCTGTCGGGACATGATGGCGACGTTGCCTCTGGCATTCTGCCGAATCTGGTCGAAGGCCTCAACGAAAAAGCTCTCGAAGCTCGGGCCCTTCGCAATGACGCGCAGCGTTCCATGGTCCAGCCGGTGTGTGGTCACAATCCTGCGGGTCGCAAGTCGGACCAGAATCGCGGTGAGATAATCCACACACATCACCGCCGTGGTCGTGTCGTTGATGCCGGGCGACAATGCTTTCATGGCGATGTCCACGATCTGCCGAATCCCGAAAGCAACATCGTATTCCACTGTGCGTTGACGGCTGATGACATGAAGAGCATTCACCTTTGTCGTCATTTCATCGTCCAGAATGTCCGGGTTGGCCACCGAGACAAGCGGCCTGCCCGCGACGACAAACTCCCCGATGGAGTATTCCATCCGCAGGATCGTCCCGTAGTTCTTGGCCACACGCAAAAGTGCGTCTGCATCGAAACTTTCGAAGTACCCCCCCCTTCCGGGCCGGGATGGCAATCCAAGGTTGATTGGCAAGAGACGCCCATCGGTCGCTTTCCTCATCCTCGTCCTCCCCTGCGGCCAACTCCTCGGGAAATAGGTGATCCACGGCCTCGATCGTCTCCTGCGCGGCCCCAGCAATAATGCTCGACGCCTGGATCGACGTCGAGATGTGGTGAATGAAGTAAATCAAAAAAGCTATCCCAACGAAGGCAAGGATCAAGCCGACCGAGACCGCCAGCGCGGGGACGAACGTTTGTTCACCGCCTCCCCTGATGGACCGGAGCACCACCAGGCAGTATGCGAATATGCCGACAAACACCCCGAGCACCAGTTGGTTGAAGCGGTCACGCATAAAAATGCGGATGACCCGAGACGTGTATTGACTGGACGTCAGGGAAAGAGCGACGAGGGTGATGGAGAACACCACCCCGGCCACCGTGATCATCGAGCTGGCGACAGCGGTGAGCAGGCTGCGCGCTCCGGCCGCACCGGCACCGAAAAGCAGCGGCCACCGCTCGACCATATGCAGGTCGACGTTCGCATCAAGGGTTATCAGCACGGTAGCGAGTAGAACAGCGTCCAACACCATCATGGCGGGGATGAACCAGAAACTCGACCGTTTTTCCTGCCACCAGTGGCGTAGTCTCGTGAGCATTCTTGTATTCTCCTCCCTTATGGCGTTAGTTCGTTCCTTCTTCTCAGAGGCAGACGCGGCAGAGGCATCGCTTATGTCTCTTCCTTCAGTGGCTCGTTCTTGGCCGGGGAGCTTGATTCGAGCGTGAACTCCTTGAGCGCCTGCCGGGCAAGATCGAGAATGACGGCGCGATCCTCTTCGTTCAATTTTCCGGCGGTATCCAAGCGCGTGCGAACTTCCATCGGAATATCCGCTGCCGACTCCTGCACGGCGTACTCGGCCTCTTGCATCCGGTCAAGCGGTACATCATCAAAGAGTTCGGCAATTAAGGCGAGCAATACGGCAATTTGCGCGGGCACGGAGACAGGGCTTGCTTCCGGTTGCTTCAGGCAGGAGCGAATTCTCCGCCCGTGTTCAATAATTTTACGGGTGTTGGCATCCAGGCGAGCTCCGAAGCGCGAAAAGGTTTCAAGCTCCTCAAACTGTGCATAGGCCAGCTTGAGATCGCCCGCCACCGCACGGTAGGCGGCCCGTTGCGCTTTACCGCCAACGCGCGAAACCGATTTACCGACATCGACCGCCGGCAACACACCCAATTCGAACAGCGCCGGAGAAAGGTAAATCTGGCCATCGGTGATGGAAATCAAGTTGGTCGGGATATAGGCGGAGATGTCCTGCGCTTCGGTTTCTATGATGGGCAAAGCCGTGAGGGAGCCGCCGCCTCGTTCCGAACTCAAATGGGTGGCCCGTTCGAGCAGCCGCGAGTGAATATAAAAAATGTCGCCTGGAAAGGCTTCCCGTCCAGGCGGACGGTGCAGCAACAGAGAGAGTTCTCGGTAGGCGCGGGCGTGGTGAGTGAGGTCGTCATACACGATCAGCACATCCTGGCCCGCTTCCATGAAATACTCAGCGATGCTGGTGGCGGCGTAGGGGGCAATATAGGCAAGACCCGGCGGATCATTGCCCTCGGTGACGACCACGACGGTGTACTCCATGGCGCCCCTTTCCTGCAAAGTCGCCACGGTCTTGGCCACGGTGGATGCACGCTGGCCGATGGCGCAATACACACAGCGCACCTGCTGGTCGCGCTGATTCAAAATGGCGTCAATAGCAATGGCGGTTTTGCCGGTCTGGCGGTCACCGAGAATCAGCTCGCGCTGACCGCGGCCCACGGGAATGAGCGCATCGATAACTTTGAGACCGGTCTGGAGAGGAGCGGTAACGGGCGCACGATCCATGATGGCCGCAGCAGGCCGTTCCACAGGCAGGCGATGGCTTGCGATCACCGGCCCTTTGCCGTCAAGGGGGCGTCCCAGGGGGTCGATAATGCGGCCCAGCAGCCCTTCGCCCACGCCAACGTCCATGACCCGGCCAGTCCGCTGCACTTCATCACCGGCCTGAAGGCGCCAATACTCGCCAAGCAGGACCACGCCGATTTCATCTGTGTCCACGTTGAACGCAATCCCAAGAACATCGCCAGGAAACACCACCAATTCATCAAAACCCACCCCAGGGAGGCCTGACACCTTGGCAATGCCGGTGGCCACACTGGTGATTATCCCCACCTCCCTTGGCGCCAGTTGCGGTGTAAACGCCGCCCGCGCTTGGCCTATCACGGCAAAGGCGCTGTCGAATACGTATTCGAGGCTTTCAGGTTCCCTGTTCATAGGCTCTGTGCCTCAACCTGGGAGTGTTCTTGCTGCGGTTCCTCTTTGGGTTCGGGCCCGGCCTTGTCTTTCAGCAGTTCGTCGACGCCTTGTTCCAGCGAAAGCAGATAATCCGCAATGCTCCACGCCACCTTGTGCCCATTGGTTGCGAGTTCAATGCCGCAGATCAGATCAGGCGCGGTTTCAAACTGGACGCGAGTTTCCGCCAAAAAAATTGTATTGATCGCCTGGCGCATCGTTTCCTGTTGCTCCGCAGGCAGGTCAAAGGCGCTGCGAATGATCAAGGCGTCGGCGTTTTTTTCAAGTGCCTCGGCAAAACTTTGTTTCGCCTTGCCGTCCATCCCTCGCAATCGTTGCAGGAGCACCGCCACCAGACGCTCTTCCAAACTGGTGGCAGCAAGATCCGTCAGTGCCTTTCGGGTGATGGCAAAAACTTCCTCCCGGGTCCGTTGGCGAATGGCTTGCTTCAGATCACCGGCCTCGGTTCTCAAGGTCTCCTGCCGTTTTGAACTCAAGGCTTCGGCCGCCTGTCGCGCCTCGTCAAGCAGTCGCTGATGTTCAGCCTGGGCCTCGACGGTCGTTTTGCGCAACAGATCATCGCGTTGCTGATCAAACTCCTTATTCTTTTGCTGGAAGGCATCGCGCTCCTTTTGGGCTTCGGTCTTTTTCGCGTCGGCATCCGCCAGCTCTGCGGCAATCCGTTTTTCCCGCGCATCGATGGCATGGAGGATGGGCTGATACAGAAAGCGCTTCATTAGCCATACCAGAACGAGAAAGTTGAGTATCTGGGCGCCAACAGTGAACCAATCGATAAGCATAAGTTATTTCCCTGTGGTTTGGGCGATGACGTGGTTCCAGAAGGGGTTGGCAAAAAGGAGAATCATCGAGACCACGAAACAATAGATGGCAGTGGACTCGATCATAGCCAGACCCACGAACAAGGTCCGGGTTATTGTGGCGGAGGCGTCGGGTTGCTGAGCCAGGGACGTCAGCGCCGTCGCAACCGCCCTGCCTTCCGCCAGTGCCGGGCCCAAACAACCAAAACTGGTGGTGATGCCGGCGATGACAATGGATGCCACCGCGATAATCGTCATGTTGTCGTACATAGGAACTCCTTGTGTGGTCGTTGTTCTTTACTCTTTTCCTTGCGCCTCGGGTTCAGGCGAAGGCTGACGGACTCGCGTGGCGGCGGCGATGTACACCGCGGCCAGGATACTGAAGATATAGGCCTGCACCATGCCGGTCAGCAGACCCAACACGGTCATGACAATGGGAAAGAGAAAAGGCGTGATCGTCAGCAGAATCGCGATGATCATCGCCCCGCTCATCATATTGCCAAAGAGTCGGATCGCCAGAGCCAGGGTGCGTGAGATTTCGCTGATAATGTTAAACGGCAGCATGATGATCGTCGGTTCAGCGTAGGATTTGAGATAGCCGCCTATCCCTTGTTCCACGACGCCGAAGTACGGCACTGCGACAAAGACGCACAACGCCAGCGCAGCCGTCGTCGAAAGCGAGCCGGTGGGCGGCTCGTAACCGGGGATGATGGTGCAGAGATTGGCGGCCGCAACAACCAGAAAGAGGGTTCCCAAAAAGCCGAGATATTGTCGGGGTTGATTGAGGCCCACCTCTTCAATTTGTTGCTCAATGCCGGTGACGACGATTTCCACAAGATTTTGCCAATGGGAACGCTGCAACCCTCTGGAAAGCCGGCGCGTGATCAGATACGACCCGACTGCCAGCACCAGCATCAGGCCCCAAGTGTACACAATAGTGGCATTGAGCTTGAAAAATCCGTACTGCCAGAAAATGATTTCGTCAGGACTGAGGCGCATGGTCAACCTCTTTGCCGGAAACGCTCAGGGCAGGAACCGGCTCCGCCGTTAGCCGCATAACGATAAAACGTGCGAGAACAAAGCCCAGACAGCAGGCCAGCAACCGCTGCCACTGTCCACCGCCGACAAAGTAAAATCCGGCCAGGGTAGCGCTCGTTCGCAGCAACAGGCTGCCGAACAACCAAAACGCCGGCCGTTGGGACGAAACCGCCTTGCGAACCGTCCACCACAGGCCACCAAAAAACAGCGCCCCCAAGGCGCATCCTGCGGTTGCAGCCAGCGCCAGGGGCAACATCAACGTTTCATTCATCAGCCTTCTCCTGCTCTTCCCGCATCGCCTTCTCTTCCTTGGCCACCCAATGCCAGGCATTTAAACAGCCAACTATGAGGCCGGCCACCAACAAGGCCAAGGTCCAGGCATGCTTGCCCGGATGGTGTTTGTCCACCCAGAGCCCAAGGGCTGCGCCAAGCAATGTCGGCACAACCACCGACCAGCCGACAAGCCCCATCATGCCCAGGCCAAACCAGACCCCGGGTGTGGGATTCCGCCGTGCCTTGAGTTTACGATCCGCCTTGAGGCCGACCTCCTCACTGAACGAAGTCCGGTCCTTCGCGTCCTTGTGTTTCGGTTCACTCATGCTGAAACTCCGCCAAGCGACGAATAAGACCACCTTCCATTTTCGCCATTACCGAGCGAACGCTCTGCTCACGTTCGTCAAGGGTCAGGAACTCCGCCTCCACCTTCTCCCGCAATTGCCCGAGATCCGTGCCGCCGATGGCATTGCGCACCGAGACGAGCACCTCCAACCCGGTCTTGACCAGTACTCCTTCGTTCACAGCAACGCACACTTCACCGTCCGTTTCGGTTTCAAAAATCAAAATGCCGGGGACCAGAGCCGCGACGCAGTCCAGCCGGTGCGGCAAGAGGCCAAACGAGCCTTCACGGGTCTCCGCAACAATGCGAGAGACGTCATTCTTTTCAGCAAAGATCTGGAACGGCAGGAGCACCTTAAGATGCATGCGCGTCGGCTGCATGTTCGACCTCTGGTTCCTGTTTCGGTTGCGGAATCGTCGGCTGCGGTTCAGGTTTGGCGTTATCGGCAGCTGTATCCGGTTGGGTTATTTTCTTCGCCTCGGCAATTGCTCCGATCATGTAGAGCGCCCGTTCCGGAAAGTCCTTGTATTCATCATTGAGGATGCGCTCACAGCCGTCAAGGGCGTCATCGAGGCTGACGAGCTTTCCTTTAAGGCCGGTGAACTGCTCGGTTGTAAAAAAAGGTTGGGTAAGAAAACGCTCCAGGCGGCGGGCGCGGGCGACCACGTTGCGGTCCTCGGGCGAGAGTTGCTCAAGGCCGAGCATGGCGATGATGTCCTTAAGTTCGGCGTACTGGGCAAGGGTTCGGCGAATTTCCTGCGCCAGGCCGTAATGCCGCTGACCGACAATGCCCGGTGTGGCCATCTTGGAACTGGACTGGAGCAGATCGATAGCCGGAAATAGCCCTTCGCTTGCCCGTTTGCGGGAAAGCACAATCGATGCTGAAAGGTGTGAAAAGGTGTGGACCGCGGCCGGGTCGGTCAAGTCGTCCGCCGGCACATACACCGCCTGGATGGAGGTAATGGCGCCGGCGTCGGTGTTGGCGATGCGTTCCTCCAGTCCGGAAAGCTCGGTGCCCATGGTGGGCTGATAGCCCAAGCGCGATGGCATCTGCCCCATCAACCCCGACACTTCCATTCCGGCCTGGATGAAACGGAAAATATTGTCGATCAGCAATAGCACGTCGCGATGCTCGTCATCCCGGAAATATTCGGCCATGGTCAACGCCGCATGGCCGATGCGAAACCGGCTGCCGGGCGGCTCATTCATCTGGCCGAACAGCATCACCATGTTCGGCAGCACGCCGGCCTCCTTCATTTCACGGTACAACTCCTCGCCTTCACGACATCGTTCACCAATGCCGCAAAAAATACTGATTCCTTTCTGTCGCCCGATCATGTTGTGAATCATTTCGGTGAGCAAGACCGTTTTGCCCACTCCTGCTCCACCGAACAGTCCGGCTTTGCCGCCTCGTTCAAGGGGCACCAGTACATCGATGGCCTTGATCCCGGTTGCAAAAATTTCCGATTTGGTAGAACGCCGTGCTAAGGCCGGCGGGTTTCGATGGACTGAGCGCCACTCGACCTCAGTGGGTTTCTCCAAGCGATCGATTGCATTGCCGAACACGTCGAACATGCGGGAAAGGGTTCCCTTGCCGACCGGGGCCATAAGCGGCCCGCCGGTGTCTTGCACCACCATGCCGCGGGCGAGCCCCTGGGTGGCCGTTAAGGCGATGCCGCGAACGCAATGGGCATCGAGTTGGGCAAGCACTTCAATGGCGATATTCCCTTCTTGCGCGTGCAGCAAGGAGTGAATGGGCGGCAAATGCGTTGCAAAATGGACATCAACGACACTGCCCCGGATCAGGAGCACCGTCCCGAGGTTGGTAGAACTGGTGTTGTCTGTCATATTGGTTCTTCAATTGCGTTGCTCACACAGCGCATAAAATGAGAATAAGGCATAGAGTGAGCTGATTTCCCCTCTTGCAGATCCGCATTGCTGAAATTTCAATTTTTGTCCGGATCGTCAATGCGCTTAAGAAATCGCTTTCGCTGTTCTTCTTTTACATGCCGTCTCCTCATTTTGCGACGTGAAAGCTATCTTGATCTTTTCGAGAACAGCTTGTCTGGCAAATAATCCTGACAAAATGTGCGGCTATGCAAGCGACAGCGTCGTTATCACCTTGACTGCAATCTTTGACCCAGCTCCTCAGTACTCTGTGTGACACTGCTCATAATATTGATTTTATGAGATAAATATCTGTGTACTCGTTTGTTTGGTTGTTGTTGGTGAGCAAAAAAAATGGTCACATTTAACCGGTGGCTATATATGACCCTTTTCCGATCTCTTCGGTCTCATGAGGTACAAATGAATGATTGCAGCCGATTGGAACCTGCGGCTCGGATTATTTCTTGGTGCTGGAATTGCGTGATTGGGAAGCTTCTTGCTCTGGCAAACAGAGGCTGTGTATCAGGATGGCAAAAAGAACGACGTTGCCGATCAACAGCTCGTCATTGGATGTATCGATGTGGCCTTCAGGAGTTGATGTTCTATGACCGGTGTCACTTGCTCAAGGGCTGTTTTCGTCCAAGGCTTTTCGTGCCAAACGATCGAGGTCTACGTCTGTTACCGTAGGAAGAAAGCGCTTGCGATACAGTTCCTCATGCACGATACCGACAATGGCAACCAGTGGTGCCGCGACCAGAACACCCAGCACACCGAAGGCAGCCACGCATAGGAGCATGGAAAAGATCACCGCCACCGGATGCAATTTCATGCTGCGCGCCAGGATAAAAGGGAGAATGACATTGTTTTCCAAGGCTTGGATGGCAATATAGGCGAACACGACCCAGAGAGGGGTCATGCCGCCCTTGCCGGCGGCGAGCAACAGGGCCGCGACGGCGCTGAGGAGCGGTCCCAGAAAAGGAATAACTTCCAGGATACACGCAATCAGGCCGAGAACCAAGGCGTCCATGAATCCGAAGATCGGCAACATGAGCACAAATACCAGGAAGCCGATCGTTATCATACCCAGCAGTGTTGCCCCGGCCCAACCGGGCACAAATTTCACTATCCGTTGCATGATAACCAGGGCCTGGTCATGGTGACGCTCGGGTACGAGAGCAAACAGCGTTCCAAAAATGGGGCGAGGGTTGGTCAGCGTAAAGGTCACGCCAAAGAAGACCGTCACCAACACAATCAGAATCTGTGCCGCGTTGAACGCCACCTCCGTGAAGCGGCCAACCACACCTTGCAGCATCTGGCTTAAACTGGAACGAAAAGAGACTGGCTCTTTCGTCGTTTTGACCGGAACCTGTTTTATGATGGGCTTCACAGCTTCTGGTTTACCTTTCCCTTCCACTGCTGCGGTCTGGGCAATTTCGGTGGTGACTTCCGCCTGGAGTTTTTGTTCGGAAAGGACGGCCTGTTGCTCCATTTTGATCAGCGGTTTTTGCAGACGTTCCCAGTAAGCGGGGAGCTGTTCCGAGAGTTTGGTGACCGAGTTCTGCAACGGCCCAAAGAAAGCCCATCCGGTCAAGGCAATGACCATCAGCAATGCCGCCACAATCAGCCCCGTGGCCCCTCTTCTTCCACCCGTCAAAGCCCGCAATCGTGAAATCACCGGATTAAAGGCGAGCGAAATCAGAAAAATGAGCAGAAACGACAGCAGAATAGGGGACAGCAGCGCGAAGGTTTGGATGAAGGCAAATAATGAAGCCCCCAGCACTATATACAAATAAACCGAGTGTGGTTTCGTGGCTGATAGTGGGTTGCTAGGCATGATATTCTTCTCGAGAACAAAGGAAAGGAGCCTTTCTTTGATCCAGTTCTGCGGCCCGCGACCTGAAACCTGCCGGAAAACCACAAAGCGAATCGGGCGCGTTTATGAAGAGTGCGGCCACCGCAATAACCGGAGTCCAAACGCCGGCCGGGGTTTGGGGGGTGACACTGATTCGTTCACGCCTGTTCCAAGTGTTCCTGGAGCCAAGAGAGTCTCGCGCACCGCCTTCCAGTTCACACATTTTCGTGCATATCCCTGGACTGTGATCAGCGGACACCCGAAGCTCCGATCATCAATATAGATGTCTGCATAGCATTTGGTACTGGATGTCCACTTGTTTTGTTCCGGGTCAATCTGGACACCGTACAAGGTAATACCTCTCTGGGAAAACCAGTTGATCGCATCCATCAAGTGTTGATCAGAGCGCATGGTGTACAGGATGAGGCTATGCCCGGCCTTGACCAAATCCTTCAGAGTGGCCACAGCAAGGGGAGCGTCCATCCCGATTTCAGGGTATCGGTGATCCACACAGGTTCCATCAAAGTCCACGGCTATTTTCATGAAAAGAGCTCCCTGTTTGATTACATTGCAGCCGCGCCGATGATCCCTATCGGTTTCTTCGAGGTGTGATGATTTTACTCTCGACATGGTCATGATTCGTTTTCACCTCTGCCGTCCTTGAATAAAGTGGCCTGTCAAAAATGGACACTTCTTTAAGAGCTGATCATCAGCACGCTACCCGTTTTTCATCAACCCGTCGTTTCTTGATTTTTTTTTCAGTGTTTCAATTAACTGGGTGAGAAGTGTGAGTTGTTCCTGTTGTATTGCAATAAGCTCGTCCCATTGCTTCTCTCTCAGTAAATCAATTTTTTCATGAAGCACTGATATTTCAAGCTCTGCCTTGAGGTTGACTTCGTAATCATGTTCTGCACTGAGTCGATCTGTGGTAGCCTGTCGGTTTTGCGACATCAAGATGATGGGGGCTTGAAGAGCGGCAAGCATAGATAAAAAAAGGTTGAGCAGTATGTAGGGGTATGGATCAAATGATTTGTCTGGCTGGATGAGAACAAGCGAATTGAGGGCAATCCAAGCAATCAATATAAAAATAAAAATTGATATGAAAACCCACGAACCTCCGAAGCTTGCGACCTTATCAGCCAACCTCTGGCCGAAAGTCAGTTGTTCGGAAAAGTCATTGACAACATTTCTTGAAATATGGATTTTCCTGGCAAGGGAATGAGCCACTTTTTTTTCTAGCTCACCAAGATCTTCATATTTCATACGAAAAAGTTTTTCTGCTATTGCACTCGCGTTTTGGTTCATTGTTGTAGGGGTATATGGATTAAATGTGCAGGGCGGTTTGTTCCGCCGTATCGTCCCGTGCGGTGCGTTTCTGGCAAAATGATCAGCATGTTGATGGAGTTCTCCCTACCGTTGAACCTCTGGATGCGCCAGTGATCCATTCAGGATTCCGGAAAGCCCCTTGGCCACCTTCCTTTTGCAGCCTTCTATCCAGTGCTTTGCTGCTCTTTAAACTTTCCTCCTGCCCACCAGCAGCAGCACAATGCCGCCCACGAGCGCAATACCACCAACGATCGGCGGCAGCGGAAATGTTTTGGTTTTCTCTTCCGATACTTGCAATGGGCCGATATCAACGACCTTTTCGCTGGTTGTGTAGGTGATGCCCTGATACCCTAAGGCGATGACTCCCAAGGCAATGAGAAGAATGGCAATAAGTGTGTATGGTTTCATTTTTTCCTTCCTTTTGAAAGATTCATTTTGGCTGAAGATGAACTGTTGACCGGTCAGGACTCAGCCTCCCCTTTGCTGGGCAGAAATTTGTGCTTCGCACACCGGTGGACTCTCTCGCTTGTCAGGGTTTAAGCCCGCTTATAAAGGGCGATCAAGGAGAGAGTCTGCGGTGTTGGCTAGATTCGGCCTAGCAGCAACAGGATCACGAGAATTACCACAATCAGCCCAACCCCGCCGGTGGGTCCATACCCCCACGACCGGCTATGCGGCCAAATCGGGATTATGCCCAAAAGGGCAAGGATCAGAATGACAAGTAATATGGTTCCGATTGACATGACTCTTCCTCCTTCTAAAAATACGTATTTCAAGATGATTGGGTTTTTTTGTTCGCTTCAGCTCAGGACTGTTTGAGCATTCTGGTTCACCTCCGCCTTGCCTAAGAGCGAGAGGGCGGCAGTTGGCCTTGAGACGATCATTCGACAGTCATGTTGTTGATCACCTTGACGACGCCGTGCACATCAGCCACGAATTTGGTGGCGAGGTCCTTCTCGGCTACGTTTCTGGCTTTACCTGCTAATGTGACCACACCGTCTTTTGTGGTGACCGTCGTTTTCACGGCACTGGTCGAACGATGATACAGCAAGGTTGTCTTGACCAGAGCAGTGATGGAAGCATCGTCAATCGACCCGCCCATGGCGTCCATTCTTTCACCCATCGTCTGACTGCCTGCCTTTTCTGCGACCGGCGGCAAGGTCATCTCATTGTTCACACTCGTAACCCCATCGATATCCTTGGTATATTCGGTAGCCAAGTCTTTTTGAGCCATGCTGGTTGCCTTGCCTCTCAAGGTGACGGCGCCATCTTTGGCTGAAACCGTAATTTCGGTTCCACTCAAGCTTCGATAGAACAGAAGAATGAATTTCACCTTGGTACCGAGCCATGCATCCGAGTTCATGGCCGGCAAGCCGCTCTTGACCACCAGTTGATTGTTGAAGCTTTTCACTCCGGGCAGGCCGGTGAGCGTCTCTCCCGCCAGCAAAATATGGGAGTCCTCGGAAACAGTCCCACTTAAGGTGACGACGCCATCCTGGGACTGGATTTTAATGTCATCGCCCTTGAGGTAGGTCTTGAACACATACGACTGTTTAGCCGATGTTTCGATACGGTCATCCATCTCGGAAGCGAACAGACTGACGTTGATGAAAAGCACGGAAATTGCGGTAAAGATAAAGGCCGCACAACGATAAGTTGATTTTTTCATGGCAAATTTTTCTCCTTGGGGATTGTTCGGTTCACTTGCATGCTTGGTCCGGCGTCGAGCGACCTGGACTCGCACCATAAAACGAATCATGGTCAAAATGGCGATTATGGGAAAAACCCAGCGTTCTTCACAATGGTCAAAGCAATCCTGGTTCCTGTTTTATAATGCCGGTATATTTAGACGTGTAATATCATAATATTTAACAATATTTTTTAATTTTTATCTGGCGGCATTCGAATGAATAACTCAACAATAAAGGTCACATTTAACCGATGGCCATATATGACCTTTTTTCAAAGAAATGGTGCGTTGAAGTACAAACGGGAAAGAGAAGGAATGATATTGAAAGGGAGAGAGGAGATGAGGGGAGTCGCTAGATATTAAACACCGCCATTTCAGTATTTTTTTGACGGATTATCTGTTTTGCCAAGAGTGGGTATCCTCTCAGTTTACAGGCTTCTTTCTATTGAAAGGAGCTTTCAATTTTAGTCATCCTTAGTGTGATGAATATCTGTATGCGATTGTTCGATTTGACCACATGCGCCGTCAAATTTTGAAGAATAAGATGCATGGATAAAAATTGGTTAATGCAACGATTTGGTTGCGTCGCAACAGTATTCCCGTCAGAAGTTTCATTCGATACATCTGTTTGATATCCGGTTACATCCTGTAATTGATCAGTAAGATTGAATTTTGTAACCCATCGGTTTCATGGGCGCATTTTTTGCTTGTTGTAAGCTTGTCTCGGTCTATGGGGTCATTGGACGCCTCCCTGAGACGTACAGGCCAACCGACAAGTGTCCCTTTTTCCAGCTTCAGCCTCCCTCAGATTTATTTCTGCTCTTGGCAGTATTTTCAACCATCAAAAGCTGCGATATTTTTCATGGTGAATGGAACTGGTCCATATCTCCAGAGCATATTTGTACCAATAATCTATCTCTAGACTCTGAGGAAATCTCGATACGTCCTATGTCGCAGAGCGATCACATGCAGACCGTACTTATCCCTGCCGACATCACCCAATCGCACACGGGAACTTTAGTTTTAGGCGGCAATTGGACAGCTCGGACAATGGCTGGCGTAGGTCAGAAGCTTGCTGCCCTGTGTGATTCCAACGTCGCTGAAGTGGTTGTAGATGGTTCGCGCCTGGAGACAATGGACAGCGTCGGGGTGTGGATCCTGCATCGGCAATTCAAAGAAATACGCAATACCGGACGGTCGATACGTTTGCTCGACTGGTCGTCGCATTTTCTCAAATTGCTGGATGCAGTAGAAAAGCAGATCGACACGCCTCTGCTCATGCCCCCGCGCGAATCATCGCTGGAGACAATCGGCAAGAAAGGTGAGGCTGCCTGGCAAGGCATGTTTGCGCTGCTCAGCTTTATCGGTGAATGCGCCTTCGTCCTGATGCGCATTGCCCCCCAACCCAAACGTTGGCGTTGGCGGCAAGTGCTCAAAAACATCCAAATTGCCGGCTTTGACGCCCTGCCGATCATTGGATTGACTGCTTTTTTGCTGGGAATTGTTGTTGCCTATCAGGGTTCGGGTCAACTCAAGCATTATGGTGCTAATATTTTTGTCGTCGAACTGGTCGGTTTTGCAATGCTGCGTGAATTTTCCCCACTCATCACCGCCATCATCATCGCCGGGCGATCAGGATCGGCCTATGCAGCGCAGATCGGTACCATGGTGGTCACTGAGGAGATTGACGGCATGCGCACCATCGGCATTGAACCCATCGATTTTCTTGTCTTACCAAAGATTATTGCCCTGATTGTTGCCTTGCCGTTGTTGACTGTCTTTGCCGACGTGACGGGTGTGTTCGGTGGTATGATCATGGCGCGCTCGCAGTTGGGGATCAGTTATCACGAATTTCTTGTCCGTTTTGGGAGCGAAATCCACCTGTCCGCTTTGTTGATTGGGATCGGTAAATCCTTTGTGTTTGCTGCTATTATCGCCATCATAGGTTGTTACCAAGGTTTTCGCACCAAGGGGAACGCAGACAGCGTCGGTCGACAGACCACCCGCAGCGTGGTCCAATCCATCTTTATCGTGATCATCCTGGATTCAGGTTTTTCGGTCATCTTCAGCCTCTTGGATCTCTGATATGCAGAACGCCGCTGATCAGGCCAATGTTGGCCTCCCAAAGGTCCCCAATGTCATAGAGATGCGCCAGGTGTGCACCCGTTTTGGCAGCCATGTTGTCCATGCAGATTTGGATCTTGATGTCCAGCGCGGCGAAATATTTGCCATTGTCGGAGGCAGTGGATCAGGCAAATCAACCTTATTGCGCGAGATGATCATGCTGCATCGCCCGAACGCAGGGACGGTAAAGATCCTTGATACCGACGTCTTGACAGCCTCTCCGGACGAGGCACTTCTTCTGCGCCAGCGCTGGGGCGTCATGTTCCAGTATGGCGGTTTGTTCGGCACGCTTAACGTACGGGACAATGTCGGCCTGCCGCTGCGTGAACACACTGATCTTGATGACAGGTTTATTGACGAAGTAGCTGCTTGGAAAATCAGCCTGAGTGGCCTGGAGCCGGAAGCAGGATTGCAATATCCGACTCAATTGAGTGGCGGCATGCTCAAGCGGGCATCCATGGCGCGTGCTTTGGCGCTCGATCCGGAGCTGTTGTTTCTCGATGAGCCAACCGCCGGTTTGGACCCTGGCGGCGCCGGCGGCATCGACGCTTTGGTCCGTCGTCTTGCCGAGTTATATCAGTTGACTATCGTGATCATTACGCATGATCTCGACTTTTTATGGCAGGTGACCGATCGGGTCGCCGTCCTTGGTGAAGGCAAGGTTGTCGGTGTCGGATCCATGTCGGAGTTGGCACACATGGAACACCCTGATATACGCGTCTACTTCGATGGCCCACGCGGCAGGGCAGCACAGGCTCAGGCCCAGACTCAGGATAAGGTCAGGCCAAACCATAAACAGGACAAGGAGCAAAGGTGGACGCAAAAATAAACTATGCAGCGGTCGGCATTTTTGTACTTGCTCTTTGCGCCGTATTCGTAGCGAGCATCCTGTGGCTTGCGGTCGGCGCCGGCAACAAAAAAGATTATGACCTGTATGGGGCGATCATCAGAGAATCGGTGGCAGGTCTCAATATTGATGCACCCGTCAAGTATCTTGGGGTCAATGTTGGCAAGGTGCAGAAAATTCAACTCGACCCAGCCAATCCACAGGAAGTTCACCTGCAGTTCGCGATTGAAAAAGGAACGCCCATCAGAGAAGACACCGAGGCAGTCTTAAAAACGCAAGGCTTAACCGGCATTGCCTATGTTGAGTTAAGCGGCAGCTCCTCAGAATCACTGCCTTTGGCGGTAGTCGTGCCAGGCCAATACCCGATGATCCAGACCAAACCATCTTTAAGTGCACGATTGGAAAATGTCCTGGCTTCAGTGCTCGCCAAACTTGATCGGACTTCGGCAAACGTCGATGCTCTGTTTGATGACAATCGGACGGAAATAAAAAATATCCTCGCCAGCACCTCTGTCGTGATGAGCTCAATTGCCTCGCAACAGATGAACATCAAAAAATTTATTTCAAGTGCAGCGAATGTCGCAGACGATGCTGCCCTGATGGTTCCCCATATTGACCCGATGCTTGATCGTATCAGCAGGGCGGCTGATGCCGTCGAAAAAATGGCTAAGGACACTGCTCTTGCCAGCAAGGACGCAAAAAAAGTTTTTACAGAAGTCGAGAGTGGCGTGCACCAGTTCACCGGGAAAACACTTCCGGAAACCGAAAAGCTGTTGGTTGAATTGAACGCCCTGTTGGTCTCTTTGCGCCGCTTGAGCGAACAAACCGAACGCAACCCCAGCAGTCTGCTGCGCGGTCGCCAGCCCGTTCTTTTGGGGCCAGGAGAATAGATATCGCCATGATCAAGACCTCAGTCCCACCGCCACGCAGGAGTTTTGGCGCCATGGTCCTCGTCGCAGCTCTCTTGTGCGGCTGTTCCATGCTGCTCCCTGTCAACTCGCCGCCGCTCACGCTGTTTTCATTCGAGAGTCCGCAACCAATGGTCCAAGCTGCATCCGTACCATCGGTAAAAAAAGCTGCACCGACGCTGATCGTCAGTATCCCGCGCGCCGCAGCTGGTTTTGATAGCAATAAGATCATCTATATCCGCCAAGCCAATACGTTCGAATATTTTAGCCAGGCCCAATGGGTTGAAACACCAGCAAACATGCTCTCACCCTTGATCGTGACTGCACTGGAGCGCAGCGGTCAATTCAGCGCTGTCGTGCCGTCGCCCACCAGCGCAGCCGGCCAACTGCGTCTGGATGTTGAGATCGTGCGCTTACAGCACGAATTCCTGCAGAGACCGAGTCAGGCTCACTTCACATTACGGGCCCACCTTCTCGATACTGCAACGCGAGAGGTCGTCGCTTGGCGCGAGTTTGATGCAGTCGTGCCTTCAGTCAGCGAAGATCCGTATGGCGGGGTGCTCGCTGCCAATAGCGCAGTCCGCATGGTCATCGAAGAACTTGTCCACTTTTGTGTGCAGAAAGCCACCCGGGATTAGCCTGGAGTTTCTGCTCCTTGATGAAGCCTTATAATGAGCTTTGATGGGAGGAGAGAATTTCCTTAATGGTTTAGCCAATTTCCGGAACCACTTCTCTTTCCCCTAGGTCAGGCTGTTCTTGAGTCGAAGTCTCACTGTTTTGCAATTGAGCACCATCGCTTCCATCCCATCCGCAGACTATTTGGTACAGTTGACGCCCTGCTGCGCAGGCGTGGCGATCCCGCTGGAATGCGCATCCATCCTGTGGCAGCGATGATGTTGCCCAACCAAGGAGCAACAATGAACCAAGAGGCTGCAATCACTTGCATGTTTGTCGATATCGGCGGCGTCCTGCTCTCCAACGGCTGGGATCGTCATGCCCGAAAAAAGGCGGCAGTTCGCTTTGCACTCGACTTGACTGAGTTGGAGGAGCGGCATCATTTGGTTTTCGAGACCTATGAAACCGGAAAACTCACCTTGGACGAATATTTGGATCTGGTGGTCTTCTACCAGAAACGCCTATTCACCCGGGAGCAATTCCGGGAATGCATCTTTGCGCAGACCCAACCGTACCCGGAGATGATCGCGCTGCTGCGCACACTCAAGGAGCGGCACAAGCTGAAAATCCTGGCGGTCAACAATGAAGCGCGCGAGCTCAATGCGCACCGAATTGCAACATTCAAGCTCGACGCGTTCATCGACGGCTTTGTTTCTTCCGGCTTCGTCCACATGCGTAAGCCCGATGCCGACATTTTCCGCCTGGCGCTGGACATTGCCCAGGTTCCGGCCCATCAGGTAGTTTGCATCGACGACCAGCCGCTGTTTGTCCAGGTTGCGGAAAGTCTGGGGATGCGCGGCATTGTCCACACGGACTGCAGTTCCACCGTCGCCGGGCTTGCGGCCCTGGGCTTGACCGCTGACTAGGATGGCGTCCATGCCGGTTGAATTCCAAGACTACAATCAGACCCTGGGGGTGGACCGCAACGCCACCGGCGCGCAAACGAGGTCACTGTCTGGTCAACAGGCGGCAGGTGTACCTGACCGCATCAACAAAAAAAACAGCGCAAGCAAAGGAAAGAACATCATGCAAACAGCAACACAACCCCTCTCCCCGGAACTGCTGCACAAGATGAACGCCTATTGGCGGGCCGCGAACTATCTCTCGGTGGGGCAGATTTATCTCTACGACAACCCGCTGCTCAAAAAGCCGCTTGAGCTGGCGCACATCAAACCGCGCCTGCTGGGCCACTGGGGCACAACCCCGGGGTTGAATTTCATCTATGTGCACCTGAACCGGGTCATCAAGGAACGTGATCTGAACATGATCTACGTCACTGGACCGGGGCACGGCGGGCCGGGGTTGGTCGCCAACACCTACCTGGAGGGAACCTACAGCGAGGTCTACCCGCAGATCTCCCAGGATGAGGACGGCCTGCAGCGCCTGTTCAAGCAGTTTTCCTTTCCCGGCGGCATTCCCAGCCATGTTGCCCCGGAAACGCCCGGATCGATCCATGAAGGGGGCGAGTTGGGCTATTCGCTGTCACACGCCTATGGCGCGGCCTTTGACAATCCGGAGCTGATCGTTGCCTGCGTGGTCGGCGACGGCGAGGCGGAAACCGGTCCCTTGGCCACCAGCTGGCACTCCAACAAATTTCTCAATCCAGTGTGCGACGGCGCGGTGCTGCCCATCCTCCATTTGAACGGCTACAAGATTGCCGGCCCCACCGTTCTGGCTCGCATTCCCCGCGACGAGCTGGAAGCCCTCTTCCGCGGCTACGGGTACACCCCGTATTTCGTTGAAGGCGACGATCCCATGGAAATGCATCAGCGTATGGCGGCCGCGCTTGACGAAGTGATTGCCCGCATCCGCAGCATCCAGAGCGAGGCCCGGTCCGCCGGGTTCAGCAAGCGTCCGGCCTGGCCGATGATTATTCTGCGTTCGCCCAAGGGCTGGACCGGCCCCAAGGTGGTGGACGGCAAGCCGTCCGAAGGCACCTTCCGCGCCCATCAGGTGCCGATGGGCGCGATGAGCCATTCGGGGCATGTCCGGATGCTGGAAGAGTGGATGCAGAGCTATCGCCCGCAGGAGCTGTTCGATCAGACCGGCAGGCTCAAGGCCGAATTGGCCGGACTCGCGCCGCAGGGAGAGCGCCGCATGGGCGCCAATCCGCACGCCAACGGCGGCCTGCTGCTGCGCGATCTGCGGCTGCCCGATTTTGCCGACTACGCGGTGCAGGTGGCGCAGCCGGGCGCGGTGGAAGCCGAATCCACCCGCGTCCAGGGCGAATTTATCCGCGATGTGGTGCAGCGCAATCCCCAGACCTTTCGCGTTTTTAGTCCGGATGAAACTGCCTCCAACCGTTGGGGCGCGGTGTTTGAGGTAACCAACCGCTGCTCAACCGCCGAGATCCTGGCCGGCGACGACCATGTCGCCCCCGACGGCCGGGTGATGGAGATGTTGAGCGAGCATCAGTGCGAAGGCTGGCTTGAAGGGTATCTGCTCACCGGCCGGCACGGCTTTTTCTCCAGCTACGAAGCCTTTATCCATATCGTTGATTCGATGTTCAACCAGCACGCCAAATGGCTCAAGGTGACGCGGGAAATTCCGTGGCGGCGGCCCATTGCCTCGCTCAACTATCTGCTGTCGTCGCACGTCTGGCGCCAGGATCATAACGGCTTCAGCCATCAGGATCCCGGTTTCATTGACCATGTGATCAACAAAAAGGCCGAGGTTATCCGCGTCTATCTGCCTCCCGACGCCAACACCCTGCTTTCAGTCACCGATCACTGTCTGAAGAGCCGCAACTACGTCAACGTGATTGTGGCGGGCAAGCAACCGGCGCCGCAATGGCTGGATATGGACGCGGCGATCCAGCATTGCACCGCCGGCATCGGCATCTGGGAATGGGCCAGCAACGACCGGGGCGGCGAGCCCGACCTGGTCATGGCCTGTGCCGGCGATGTGCCGACACTCGAAACCCTGGCTGCGGTTGAATTGCTGCGCCGGCATTTCCCCGCCTTGAAGATCCGGGTGATCAATGTGGTGGATCTGATGAAACTGCAACCGCAGAGCGAACATCCGCACGGCCTGGACGACAAGGCATTTGATGCCCTGTTCACCACCGATAGACCGATTATTTTTGCCTATCACGGCTATCCGTGGCTGATTCATCGGCTCACCTACCGTCGCACCAATCACAAGAACCTGCATGTGCGCGGCTACAAGGAAGAAGGCACCACCTCCACTCCGTTTGACATGGTGGTGATGAACGATCTTGACCGGTTTCACCTCTTTGGCGATGCGGTCGAGCGTTTGCCGCAGTTGCAGTCGCAGGTCCCCTATGCCCAGCAATTCGTCCGCGACAAGCGCCTTGAGCACAAACAGTATATTGCCGAGTACGGTGAAGACCTGCCGGAAATTCGCAATTGGAAGTGGGGCGCTCAGCAATGAAGGCCCAGGCCGGGTGCGCCTGTGGCGCGGCCCTCAGTGATAGGGTGAACCGGCGGCAGCACGCGACATGCTGGCTGATGCTGATGGTGTTTTTTGTTTTGTCCGGATGCGTTTCGATGGCGCCTTCGTCTCAACAACCGCCGCTGCCGGTGGCGTCTGCCTATCCGGACACTCCTGCTGCTGGAGGAACCGGGGCGGGGCAGGGCACAATTGCGACCGGCTGGCGGGACTATTTTGACGATCCGCGCTTGCAGACGCTGATCAAGCTGGCGCTGGACAATAACCGCGATCTGCGAACCGCCGCACTGCGCGTCGAGGAAGCGCGTGCCGTCTATGGCATCCAGCGTGCCGAGCAGTTTCCCGCCATCGGCGCTCAAGCTGGCGTTGACCGATCACGCATCCCTGCAGACTTGAGCCCGACCGGCAAGCCCGTGGAGGGGAGCCAGTACCAGGTTGCGTTGGGCCTGGCGAGTTGGGAAATCGATTTCTGGGGCCGGGTCCGCAATCTCAAGGAATCCGCACTGGAGAACTACCTGGCCACCGACGCAGCCCGCCGCGCTGTCGCCATATCGTTGGTCGCGCAGGTCGCCAACAGCTATCTGAGCCTGCGTGAAGTTGACGAACGTCTGGTGCTGGCACACCGGACCATTGCCAGTCGCGCTGAATCCCTGCGCATTTTCACGCGCCGCGTCCAAGTCGGATCGACTTCGCGGCTCGACCTGACCCAGGTACAAACCCTGATGACCCAGGCTCAGGCGCTGGGTGCCCAGCTTGAACAGTTGCGCGCCGCCCAAGCCCAGGGGCTGATCCTGCTCATTGGGACACCCGTTGACCTCCCCGCCAGGCCGGATCACCTTGGCGAACAGGTTGTGCTGGTCGAACTACGCGCCGGACTGCCCTCGGACCTGCTCATCCAACGGCCCGATATCGTTGCGGCAGAACACCAGCTGAAAGCCGCAAATGCCAATATTGGTGCTGCCCGCGCTGCATTTTTTCCCAACGTCACCCTGACCGGCTCCTTTGGCACGGCCAGCGCTGAACTGGAAGGGCTGTTTGCCTCGGGGAGCCATGCATGGGTTTTCTCACCGAGCATCTCGCTGCCCCTTTTTGATGGAGGCCGCCGGCGCAACACCCTGAACCTGACCGAAGCACGCCGCGATCTGGCAGTGGCCGCTTACGAGAAAACGGTGCAGAGCGCTTTCCGCGACGTGGCCGATGCACTGTCGGCACGGCATTGGCTGATCGAGCAGTTGGCCATCGCCCAAACCGCCCAGGCGGTGCAGACCGAGCGCGCCCGATTGTCCCAGTTGCGCTATGACAACGGCGCGGCCGCTTTTCTCGAGGTGCTTGATGCTGGGCGCGAATTGCTTTCAGCCGAGCAGCAGGTGGTCCAGATCCGCCGGGCTTTGCTGACCAGCCGCGTCAGCCTGTATGCGGCCCTTGGCGGCAGCGCAATGGATTTTGTTTCGCGCTCCCCGTCCGCGCCCGCCCTAACTCCACCCGAGGCACCGTGATTCAATGAACTCCACCACAACCGCACCGCCGGTCACCGTGACTGCAACGACATCGCCGTCAGCAACAGATGCCACCGCACCGGTAACGGTCACAGTGACGGTCACCCTTGTTCCGCCGGTTATTGCACCGGTCTCAGCGGAAGATTCTCCGCCTGAGGTCACAAAGCCTGCTGCCGTATCGGCCGCAACACCCGTTCCTTCTGAGGCTAAGGTGCCAGCTGCCGGAGCCGCTGTTGCACCGCCTGCTGGCGAACCAACCCCGGAATCAACTCCCCCCACAGCCACTGTTTCAACCCCTGAACCGGTTTCCCAACCGGCTCAGCCAGCAGCGGCGCCGGTCTCACCGGCAGTTCCTTCCCCCGGCCCCAACGAACCGGCACAACCAGCAGCTACCGCACCCGCGACCCCAGCGGCTCCGCCCTTGCTCCAGAAAATAAAAAAATGGCTGATCCCGATTTTGGTCATTGCAGCCTTAGTGGCGGCCGCGCTGGTCGCCTGGCAGATGCTGCGTCCCAAGGGGCCGGGCAAGGGCTTTGTCAATGGCAATGGCCGCCTCGAAGCCACCGAAATCGATGTGGCCGCCAAGCTTGCCGGACGAGTGGAGGATATCCTGGTCAGCGACGGCGATTTTGTCACTGCGGGCCAGACCCTGGCCCACATGCAGGTGCAGACCCTTGAGGCGCAACGGGATGAAGCGGCTGCGCGGCTGCAGCAGGCCATCACCGGCGTTGCCAGTGCCGAGGCCCAAGTGGCCATGCGCGAAAGCGATAAGCAGGCAGTGCTGGCCCTGGTGACGCAGCGAGAAAGTGAGAGCGATGCCGCCCGGCGGCGACTGGCCCGCTCGGAGACGCTGACCCGCGAGGGTGCCGCGTCGGCGCAGGAACTCGACGATGACCGGGCCCGACTGCGCAGCACGCTGGCCGCAGTTGCCGCCGCCAAGGCGCAGGTGGGTGCCGCCCAGGCCGCCATTGTTGCCGCCCGTACCCAGGTAGTGAGCGCCCGCTCCGCCGTTACCGCGGTCGAGGCCACGGTCACGCGCATCAAAGCCGATATCGACGACAGTGCCCTCACCGCGCCCCGCGATGGCCGCGTCCAGTACCGTGTTGCCCAACCCGGCGAGGTGCTGGCAGCCGGCGGCAAAGTCCTCAATCTGGTTGACCTGGCCGACGTCTACATGACCTTTTTTGTGCCCGAAACGGTGGCTGGAAAACTGGCACTGGGCAGCGAGGTTCACATCATCCTCGACGCCGCCCCGCAGTACGTGATCCCCACCAAGGTGTCGTTTGTGGCCAGCACAGCCCAGTTCACCCCCAAAACCGTGGAAACCGCCAGTGAACGGCAGAAGCTGATGTTCCGCGTCAAGGCGCAGATTGATCGCGAATTGCTGCAAAAACATCTGCAACTGGTCAAGACCGGCCTGCCGGGCATGGCCTGGATCAAGCTCGACCCACAGGCGCAATGGCCGGCCGAACTGGCGACCAAGGTTCCGCAGTGAATCCGGAAGCTCCCCGCACCGCGTCACCGGTTGCCCGCCTGGCAGGCATCAGCCTGCGCTACCGCAAGACGCTGGCCCTTGACAACATCAGCCTGGATATTCCCGCGGCCTGCATGGTCGGCCTGATCGGGCCCGACGGTGTGGGCAAATCCAGCCTGCTGGCGCTCTTGGCGGGTGCCCGCGCCGTGCAGCAGGGTAGCCTTGAAGTGCTGGGCGGCGACATGACCAGCACAGCTCACCGCGACAGCGTCTGCCCCCGCATTGCCTACATGCCCCAAGGTCTGGGCAAAAATCTCTACCCAACCCTGTCGGTGGAGGAGAATCTCCAGTTCTTCGGCCGTCTCTTTGGCCACAACGGGGCCGAGCGTCGCCGCCGAATCGATGAGCTAACCGCCAGCACCGGTTTGCAGCCGTTCCTGACGCGCCCGGCGGGTAAACTCTCGGGCGGCATGAAACAAAAACTCGGGCTCTGCTGCGCGCTCATCCACGACCCCGACCTGCTGATTCTCGATGAGCCGACCACCGGCGTTGATCCGCTCTCGCGCAAACAATTCTGGGACCTGATCGAGCACATCCGCAGTGAGCGCCACGACATGAGTGTGATCGTCGCCACCGCCTACATGGAAGAGGCAGACCGCTTCGACTGGCTGGTGGCCATGGATGCGGGCACGATCCTGGCAACCAGTACGCCGGCGGCCCTGCGCACACGCACCGCCACCGCCTCTCTGGAAGAAGCCTTCATCACCCTGCTGCCCGAGGAAAAGCGCCGTGGCCACCGGGCCGTGGTGGTGCCGCCCCTGGCCGCCTCGGTCGCAGCTGAGATCTCCATCGAGGCCCAGGGGTTGACCATGCGTTTCGGCGATTTCGTGGCCGTGGATCATGTCGACTTTCGCATCCAGCGGGGTGAAATCTTCGGCTTTCTCGGTTCCAACGGCTGCGGCAAGTCGACCACCATGAAGATGCTCACCGGCCTGCTGTCCGCCAGCGAGGGCACGGCGCGCCTGTTTGGCCAGGTCGTCAATGCAGGCGACATTGAGGCGCGGCGCCGTGTTGGCTACATGTCCCAGGCCTTTTCGCTTTATGGCGAACTCACCGTGCACCAGAACCTGGTGCTGCATGCGCGGCTGTTCTCCCTGCCCGAGGATGGGATCCCCGCACGGGTGGATGAATTGATCAAACGCTTCGGCCTGACTGCGGTCATCGATACCCTGCCCGACAATATGCCCTTGGGTATCCGTCAACGGCTGTCGCTCGCGGTGGCGGTGATCCACAAGCCCGACCTGCTGATCCTCGACGAGCCGACCTCGGGCGTCGACCCGATCGCCCGCGACATGTTCTGGCAGTTGATGATCGACCTGTCGCGCAACGACCATGTGACGATCTTCATCTCCACTCATTTCATGAATGAAGCCGCGCGCTGCGACCGCATCTCGCTGATGCACGCCGGCCGGGTGCTGGTGAGCGACACGCCTGCCCAACTGCTCCGCCTGCGTGGCACCAACACGCTGGAACAGGCCTTCATCCTGTATCTCGAAGAAGCCACGGCGGGCAGTCTCCAAGCTGCTGCAGCCCTGCCCATCACGTCCGCCTCAACTGCACAGCCCATCGTGACAGCGGCGCGTCCGGCTGCCAAAACGCATCGAGTCCGCTTTCATCTCGGGCGCGCCTTCAGCTATACCCTCCGCGAAACTTTGGAACTGCGGCGCGATCCGGTGCGCGCCACCTTGGCGCTGCTCGGCACGGCGATCCTCATGTTCATCATCGGCTATGGCATCAGCCTGGACGTCGAAAATCTATCCTTTGCCGTCCTTGATCGTGACCAGACCGTCCTGAGCCAGAACTATGCCCTCAACCTCTCGGGCTCGCGCTACTTCATCGAAAAGCCGCCGCTCGCCGGCTACGCCGACCTGGATCAACGCATGCGGAATGGTGATCTGGCGCTGGCCATCGAAATTCCGTCGGGCTTTGCCCGCGACATCGCACGCGGCACCGCCGTGCAGGTGGGTGCCTGGGCTGATGGCGCCATGCCGACGCGCGCCGAGACGGTGCGCGGCTACGTCCAGGCCATGCACCAGATGTGGCTGATCGATATGGCCACCCACCGTCTCGGCATAAAAATGGTCGCGGCCAGCACCCTTGAAACCCGCTACCGGTACAACCCAGATGTTAAAAGCTTGCCCGCCATGGTTCCCGCCATCCTGCCGATGCTGCTGATGATGATCCCTGCCATGCTGACGGCACTGTCGGTGGTGCGCGAGAAAGAACTCGGCTCGATCATCAACCTCTACGTCACACCGGTCACCCGCAGCGAATTCCTGCTCGGTAAGCAGTTGCCCTACATTGTCCTGGCGATGATCAACTTTTTCCTGCTCGCCCTCCTGGCGGTCACCGTCTTCGGGGTGCCGATCAAGGGCAGTTTCGCCACTCTGACCCTGGCTGCGCTGATCTTCGTGGTCGGCTCCACCGGCTTCGGCCTGCTCGCCTCGACCTTCACCAACAGCCAGATCGCCGCCATGTTTGTCACCATGATCGGCACCATTATTCCCTGCGTGCAGTTCTCCGGCCTGCTCAACCCGGTGTCCTCGCTCGAAGGCCTGGGTGCCTGGATCGGCCGCGTCTATCCGGCCACCCATTTTTTGACCATCAGCCGGGGCGTGTTCAGCAAGGCCCTGGACCTCACTGACCTGATGCATTCGTTCTGGCCGCTGCTGGCGGCGGTGCCTGTGATCCTCGGCCTGGCGATCATGCTGCTCAAGAAACAGGAGGCCTGAAGATGCACTTTTTCGGGGCCAATATCTATCGTCTGGGGATCAAAGAACTGTGGAGCCTGGTGCGCGATCCGATGATGCTGGTGCTGATCGTCTACACCTTCACCGTGTCGATCTACGTGGCCGCCACCGCCATGCCCGAGAGCCGGCACAACGCGCCCATCGCCCTCGTCGACGAGGATGGCTCACCATTGTCGGCGCGCCTCATCGCCAGTTTCTACCCGCCCCATTTCAAGGCCCCGATCATGATTTCACTGGCCGAGGTCGATGGAGGCATGGACCGGGGCGACTACACCTTTGCCCTCAATATTCCGCCCAACTTCCAGCAGGATGTGCTGGCCGGGAACGCGCCCGCGATTCAGCTCAATATTGACGCCACCCTCATGAGCCAGGCCTTCACCGGTAACAGCTACATCCAGCAGATGGTCGCAGGTGAGGTCAATGAATTTGTAGCGCGTTATCGCAGCACGGCGGTGCCCCCGGTCGGCCTGGCGCTGCGCATGCGCTTCAACCCCAACCTGGAGCAATCCTGGTTCGGTTCGCTGATGGAGATCATCAACAACGTCACCATGCTGTCGATCATCCTGACCGGTGCGGCCCTGATCCGCGAACGCGAGCACGGCACCATCGAACATCTGCTGGTGATGCCGGTGACCCCGGCTGAGATTATGCTGGCCAAGGTCTGGTCCATGGGTCTGGTGGTGCTGGCGGCGGCGCTGGTAGCACTGGTTTTTATAGTCCAAGGGATGCTGCAGGTGCCGATCCAGGGCTCGGTGGCGCTCTTCATGCTGGCGGCCGCGCTCCATCTCTTTGCCACCACCTCGATGGGCATTTTCCTGGCCACCCTGGCGCGTTCCATGCCGCAGTTCGGCATGCTGCTGGTGCTGGTCCTGCTGCCCCTGCAACTGCTTTCAGGCGGGGCCACCCCGCGCGAGAGCATGCCCGAAATCGTTCAGAACCTGATGCTGGCCGCACCCACCACCCATTTTGTGTCAGCGGGGCAGGCCATTCTCTACCGGGGCGCGGGCCTTGATGTGGTCTGGCCGCAGTTTTTGTGCATCGTGGCTATCGGCAGCTTGCTGTTTGTCGCCGCCCTGCTGCGGTTTCGCAAGACGATCAGCCAGATGAACTAAGAACCTGTCTGCACGACGCCAAGTTGGAGACACCGCCTCACTGGGTTGGCGGAGTGTGCAAGAAGTTCTTCATTCGTGGCGCAGGGCCTCAATCGGATCCATGCGCGCCGCGCGCCGCGCCGGAAAAAAGCCGAACACCACCCCAATACCCGCTGAAAACACAAAGGACAGCAGATTGATGGACAGGTCAAACAGATAGGGCACACCCATTACGCGGGCCAGTATAATGGATGCCCCGGTGGCGATGACAATGCCGATAAGTCCGCCCAGCGCGGCCAGGGCCACTGCCTCGATCAGGAACTGGAGGAGCACCTCACGCTCCAGGGCGCCGATCGCCAGGCGCAGGCCGATCTCGCGGGTACGTTCGGTGACGCTAACCAGCATGATATTCATGATACCGATGCCGCCCACCAGTAGGCTGACTGCGGCCACCGCGCCCAGCAGGGTGGTCATCACCTTGGTGGTGCCTGAGAGTGTTTCGGCCAACTGCTGGGTGTCGAGAATGTTGAAGTTGTCGTCATCGCCCTCGGCCAGCTTGCGGCGTTCACGCAGCAACTGCCGCAGGCTTGCTTTCAGCCGGGTGCTGTCGCTGCCGTCTTCCATCGAGACCAGCAGGGTGGCCACCTTCTGGTTGCCGGTGACCCGACGTTGCAAAGTGTGCAGCGGCACCAGCACCGTGTCGTCCTGGTCGTTGCCCATCGCGGCCTGACCCTTGGAAGCAAGCACACCGATTACCTCGCAGGAAAACTGCTTGATACGGAGCTGCTCGCCCAGTCCAACCGCTCCCACTGCACCACCATAAATTTCACGACGCACCGTCTCGCCGATGATGCAGACGGCTGATCCGGCTGTTTGCTCGTCCGGCTCAAACTTTCGGCCAGCTGCGAGCTTCCAGTTGCCGGTGTCGAACCAGGCATTGCTGCTGCCGGTGACGCTGGTGGCCCAGTTGCGACCGTTGGCAACCACGGTGACACTGGCGCGGCCTTCTGGCGCTACAGCGGCAACCCCGCCAATCTGGGCCAGGATAGCTTCGGCATCGGATTCTTTAAAGGAAGGGATTCCCGCCCCGCCTCCTCCGCCTCCAGGGCCTTGGCGCTGTCCCGGGCGGATCATCAAAAGGTTGGTGCCCAGGCTTGAGATTTGCGTCTGCACGGCCATGGTGGCACCTTTGCCCAGTGTGACCATGGTGATCACTGCGCTGACGCCGATGACAATACCGAGAATGGTGAGGAAGGAGCGCAACAGGTTGCGGCGGATCGAGCGCAGGGCAAGAAACAGGGTGTTGAGCAGCATCAGGGTCTCCCCGCCGTTGCCGACGCTTCCACGGCAGATGGCGGCGATACGGTCGGGTGCGGGTTCGGAACGTCGCTTTCAATGCGGCCATCGACAAAGCGCACCATGCGGTGGGCATAGGCGGCCATGTCGGGCTCGTGGGTGACCATGAGCACGGTGATACCGTGCTTCGTGTTCAAACCCCGCAACAGTTCCATGATTTCCTGGCTACGCTGGCTGTCGAGGTTGCCGGTGGGCTCGTCGGCCAGCAGCACTGCCGGTTCCGTGACGATGGCACGGGCAATCGCCACCCGCTGCTGCTGCCCGCCGGAGAGTTCTGCCGGTGCATGATGCTCCCAGCCACCCAGACCCACCGACTGCAGTGCCGCAGCTGAAGCGGCACGACGTACCGCTGCGCTTTCGCCACGGTACAGCAGCGGCAGTTCGACATTTTCCTGGGCCGAGGTGCGTGCCAGCAGATTAAATCCCTGAAAGACAAAGCCCAGATAGCGGCGGCGCAGCCGGGCCCGCTGGTCTCGCGACAGTGCCTCGACATGCGCTCCGGAGAACAGATAGTGGCCGGAGCTGGGCGTATCCAGGCAACCGAGGATGTTCATCGCGGTCGACTTGCCTGAGCCGCTGGGCCCCATGATGGCGACAAACTCACCGGCATGGATATCAATATCGATCCCCTTGAGCGCCATCAATTCGGCCTGGCCAACGCCGTATTTCTTGGTCACCCCTCGCAACCGGATCAAGGGTATTGCACCGGAATCATTCATTTCGCACTCATGGTTTTCTGGTCGGTAATCACCTGCATCCCGGCTTTCAGCTCGCCACCGGTGATCTCGGTCATGCGCCCGTCGCTGATGCCCGGGGTCACCGCAACGGAAACGGCGGCATCATCGCGCAGCACCCAGACCTGCCGGGCGGTTGCCGTGCTTGCCCCTTCTGCCGCTGATTTACGGGTGATGTTTCTCCTGGGCATGCGCGGCGTCAGGCTGGAGACGATACCGCCCTTGGCCGCGGTCGTGTCGGCAACCGTGGCTGTCGGCGTGAAGCGCAGGGCGGTATTGGGCACGAGCAGGACGTCGTTGCGCTGGTTGGCGGTGATGGTAGCGGTGGCGGTCATGCCGGGCCGCAGGCTCAGGTCGGTATTGTCCACATCGAGGTAGGTCAGGTAGGTAACGACATTGTCGGTGATGGTCGAACCGTAGGCTACCCGGGTAATCTGGGCCGGGTATTTGCGGTTGGGGTAGGCGCTGACGGTGAAACTGGCGTTTTGGTCCACCTTGACTGAGCCCACATCAGCCTCGTCAACATAGACCTGCAGGCGGAGTTGGGTCAGATCTTCAGCCACAGTGAACAGGGTCACCGCCTGCAGAGAAGCCGCGACGGCGTTGCCGGGTTCGACGGTGCGGGTCAGCACCACACCGTTGGAGGGTGCCCGGATCGAGGCCTTGGAAAGATTGATCTCATCGGTGGCCAGGGCGGCCTGGGCATCGTTGACGCCGGCACGGGCACTGGCCTCGCTGGCTAGGGCCCGCTTGAGGGTTGCACGGCTGACATCGAGTTCGGTCCTGGACGGCACCTTGCCCCCCGACAGACGGGCCACTTCCTCAAGCCGCACCAGATTGGCCTTGGCTTCACCCACGGTTGCGACGGTTTGCTCGACCAAGGCTTTGGCCGCGGCCACGGATGCACGCGAACGCAGGATCTGGCCGTTCAACTTCGAGGGATCGAGCTCGACCAGCACCTGGCCCTTTTCGAGGCGGTCATTGACATCGACATTCACCTTCAAGACCGTGCCCGAGAGTTCGCTGCCGATGTTGATCGAGCGCGTTGGTTGCAGCGTCCCGTTGGCAGTGACGGTCAGCGTTAGGTTGCCGCGCCCCACGGCCTGGGTGGTGTAACTCGGTGCTGCGTCAGCGATTCGGCTTTCCTGCCAGTACCACAGGCCGCCACCTGCCAGCAAGACGAGCACAACACCACCCCACAAAACGGGACGTCGGTACCAGGAGCGCGGCTCAGGCTCGGCGAGCAAGGTAGTGAGGTCGGATGTGGGGGCAGACTCGGGCGGGGGTGTGCCCGAAGAGGAGGCATTGAGTGGGTTCATAAACGGGAACTCCGGGAGGGTGTTTCGATGGGGGTGGGTGGCACATCAGTGTCATCAGGACGCCAGCCGCCACCTAAGGCCTTGTATAGACGGACATGGTCGGCACTGACGTCGGCTCGGGCACTGGCTTTGCTTGCTTGGGTAGTGAGCTGGGCGCGTTGGGTTTCGAGCACGACCTGAAAATCAACCAGACCGCTGCTGTAGCGTTGACGCGCCAACAGGGCTGCGTTTCCGGCGGCTTCGGCTGCATCTTCCAAGCGCAACAAGCGCTCGCGTTCGCCACGCAGGGCCACCAATGCGTCTTCCACCTCCTGCAAGGCTGTCAGCACGGTGGTTTTGTAGGTCATGAGGGCTTGATCCAGCGCTGCTTGCTGCGCCCGCACCTGGGCGCGTCTGGAGCCGGCGTCAAAGATCGGCATCGAGATATCGGCCAGCACCGAACTCACTAACGATGCGCCGTTGGTTAAGGTGTCCAGGGTCATGGCGTTCAGACCCAGCGAACCGCTGAGTCTGAAGTTGGGCAGCCTTGCGGCCTCGGCCTGCTGTACGCGGCCCACCGCTGCCGCCACCTCATGTTCGCTCGCACGTACGTCGGGCCGCTGACGCAGTGCTTCGGCGGGAATGCTCAGCGCCAAGTCATCTGCGACCTCGGGTACCGACTTAACAACCGCCAGCTGCATCAACAAGGCCGCTGGCGGTTGTCCCGTCAGCACGGCCAAGGCGTGAGAAGTCTGTTCAATGTTGGTTTGCAGGGCTGGTAAGAGCGCGCGGAGCTGTTCGACAGCCGTCCGTGCCTGTTCGGCTTCGATAGAGGTGACGAGACCAGCCTGCAGCCGCCACTGGGTGATCTGCAATGTTTCTTGCTGGCTGGCCAGATTGTTCTTGGCTATTTCCAGGCGCGCCTGGGCATCACGCAAGGTGATGTAGTCGAGTGCCACCTCGGCGGCAATCGAAACCTGCACGTCGCCCAGGCTTGCGGCACTGGCCCGCGCGGAGGCTTCGCTGGTTTCCAGAGCACTACGATTGGCACCGAAAATGTCGAGTTCCCAGGAGGCATCCAAGCCGGTCGTGAATTTGTTGACGGCGCTGTTGTTGCCCGACTTGCCCCGTTGTGCCGCGGCCGAACTGTCGAGTGTCGGCCACAATGCCGCCGCCGAGACGTCGCGCAAAGCCCGGGCCTGGCGCAACGCGGCCTGCGCACTTTTGACGCTGGTGTTGGCCTGCAAAGCCTGGTTCACGAGACTGACGAGCAGCGGGTCGTTGAAACGGACCCACCACTGGGCAAGCGAGGCGTTGCCGGTTTTGGCGACGCTTTCCGCCGCTGACCAGGCGGTCGGCACCGTGACGGCAGCGGTCTCGGAAGATTGCGGCGTTGCCGACATGCAGCCGCTCTGCGTCAGCATCAAAAAACTAAAAATCAGACCTTTGATGACATTGTGCGCGCTGTGGGCGCACGCCCAGTTCATTCGGCCTCGAGGGTGGTTTTTCCCGACCAGGCTGTTTCCATCACCGGCGGACCACGGTTGACCGCAAATCTGCTTCCGGATTCCTTCAATATGGGCGCAATTATTTCGGGGTACGCTGGTTTCTCTCATACAACTCCGGTTGCTTTGACTGGCCTGTGGATGAACAGGGAGAGGCGCCAAATCCTCAATAACCGACTGATTATGCCAGGCAGGGACTTGCAGCGGCGTTACAGGTTATGTTGCCCTTTGCACGCATTGTTTCCGTCATTCGCCAAACCTGCCAATAAATCAGGCCGTTGTCAACTGCGTCAGCAACACGCAACCAAGCATGATGACGGCCAAAAAGAGCCGGTAGCGCGGCGGCAGCAGCACAAAGCCAAGCGCGCCTGCCAACGGCGAAACCGCCAATCCAATTCCAGCGGCCACGATGAGCACGGAGGTGACATCAACGGCCAACTGGTCCAGCTTTTGATAAACGGGATTTGGTTAGTGCGAATGACATGGATGATCAGGGGCTGGGTGAAGAGTGGCTCTTTGCCTCACCCAGGCCCGTCTCCGGTTGCGTCCCCAGGTTTTTGAGGACGGTCTCTCTCAGTATCGCGGCCCGTGCCTTTTCCGGGAGTGTCGCATGGCATGCTGGGCCTCGGCGCTATCTGGCAGCGGATCCGGAGCCACGGAGGGGGCTGGAGTTGTCATTGGCTTATCCCTGCACGCCTCAACTTGGTTCTATTCCTTGAAATAATCGCGCACTTTTGAGGCAATCTGGCGATCCGTCATCTTGTCGGCGGGTTCCACCGCAACAATGGCTTCGCCGAGCTTGGCCTGTTCGAGATACCGTTTTAGCTCTCCCTTGGCCTCACCGGGGCCAAAAATCAGGAGGGATTCGGCGCTCTGAAAAGCCGCCGTCACCTCCGCATAATATTGGTCGAGCTGGCTCGCTAACTTGCGTTCCCGGCTATTGTCGGCCTTGACCAGCTGCGCTTCATAGGACGCCGTCGGTTGATTGCCCTCACTCCGCCCCGGGTGTTTTTCAATATTGGATG
>JBBQCO010000021.1:0-37002 GCA_038318785.1 Desulfobulbales bacterium
GATAGGGAGTAAGGGTCGCCCCCCGCGCGGGGGCGGGGATTGAAACGCACGTTTAAAATAGCCACCGCTGCCGCAGCGACTGTCGCCCCCCGCGCGGGGGCGTGGATTGAAACCCCTTTCCCGTTTGATTAACCGCTGGATAACGTCGCCCCCCGCGCGGGAGCGTGGATCGTAACCGGAATCTTTTCCGGTTGTCCTGCGAACAGAGCTTTATACAGTGCTCCTAATGGTTTACTTGGCGGGAATGAGCGAATACTTACTTTGAGGCCTGTTCCAACAAGCTCGCTAGAGAACACCGAAACGACTTTTCATGTCATTGAGAATGCTTGATAGGAATTTTTCATGAATAAATTTCGGCAATTGAATTTTAATCTGGTAGCAATCAAATTCAAATACCACATGTTCCCATCGGACTGCAGAAGTCTCGACTTCTTGACGGTCCCAATCAACACGTTGGTATGTTGCTGTTGTGTAGAAGTAATAGAGCCGTGTCCTCGATAGAATCGGTACCAAGACGAAAACTTGACTCATAAGATTTGCATATTTAGACTTCAAGGTCAGGTACATTGCTACATATGGCAGCTCGAAATTATTTTCGAAAGCTTTCGGGATTTTCCGCCATTTTATAAACGGTTGCATTCGCGTAGAGATGCTTTTTATCCCATCTGGTTTATCTAACACTGAATATTCGACCGGCATCTGGATAGTGAAATGCTCAGTATCATATAAGATTTGCACATAAAGCTCATCGGCAGAAACTGCAAGCACTTCGGCAATTTTCGAAATTTTAGGAATGTTGGTGTATGCCAAAGTGCTCTGAACCTCTTTATCGAAGAAGTCGCTGAGTTCGAGGTTGAGCTGAAGTTCTTTCACAGCCTCTAGGCCACAGAGTAGACATTGTTTTGCCTCATCAAGCGCGACATATTGCGCTGCCTCAAGTCGAACACGATCAAGAAGGTCACTCTTACGCAGCTTCGATAATGCCTGCTTTTGCTGTTCGAGATCTATATGTCCGAAAAACTCTTTGACTTTTTCCGTTACGATACAAAATTGTTCAGTGAAATCGGCATGCGTTACGAAGACAGGCGTTTGTCGCCCTATATTTTCGAATGCTTCCGAAATGAAATCAATGATATCCCGGTAACGAACACGTGTTCCGAGTGGCCGATTGACCGCCTGAAGAAACAAGCTGGTAAAAAAACTATGTGTTGAGTCGGCCAGCGAATATTGATCTTTCTGACATGAAAAAAGGCAGTATAAGCTTTTGAATGAATCTATCGAAGTATTGTCATGACCATCAGAAGAACTCGATGACATCGAAATGAGGTTCTCCGAATAGCAAGCATCGACAACTTTGACGAGAAGTTCTGGATGCGCTTTCGAGAGAATACGATCAATTTCCGAGCTTAAAAGTGAGGTTTCTTGCTGTCGTTCTGGATTAAAATCATTCCAAAGGTAAATGAACTCATCACCGGTAAAATGACCATGCCCGGTGAAGTAGAAAAACAGCTCGTTGACCGGTTCTGCCGAATTGGAATCAAGGAAAAAACGTAGTTGCTCTTTTGCGTCGAGCGCAGTCTCTGTAGCATCATCGAGCACAAGAAATTGATCAAAACATGAGGAAGACTCGAGTAGTTTTTGCATGCTCCTCAAATCATTCCGACACGCTTGAAGCTTTGGAAGTCGCAGGTAGTTACTCTGCCCGAGTAAAATCGCAAGTCGTTTCATGGAAAAATTTTGGTAGATTGTCTCTGCCAAGTATTTTCGGGAGTTCGTATTGAAACCCACATTATAATTCTTTCATGGTAAACATTTGCTTCAACTATCGCAGTATCCATGTGCGTATTATTTAGCCGTAAAGATTTTCCCCCTCGGTATTGAAGTTCTGGACGCGACGTCTGGATGATTAGATCATGCCCTGCATGTAGCGATGCATCGATTCGGCGGCGTCCAGCCCCTGGCAGACCGCCTTGGCCACGGTCTGTGGGCCGAGCACGGTGTCGCCGCCGGCAAAGATCCATTCCACGCTGGTCTGCAGGGTGACCGGGTCGACCACGTAGGTACCCCGTGAGGTAATGGCCACCGGTACGGTCTCGTCATGGACCGGGATAACTTTCTGGCCGACCGCCGCAATCAGGGCATCGGCCGCGAGGATAAATTCCGACCCTTCGATCGGCATGGGCCGACGACGGCCCGAATGATCCGGTTCGCCGGGTTGCATGCGAACACATTCAACCCCGGTCAACCGTCCGTCCGTGCTCAGTATCCGCACTGGAGCGGCCAGGAAAGTCAGGCAAACACCTTCCTCAGCGACATGGTTGATCTCCACCACGGAGGCCGGCATCTCCTCGCGGGTGCGACGGTAGAGGATGGTCACTTCTTTCCAGCCGGAGCGGAGCGCCACCCGCGCCACATCAATGGCGACATTGCCGCCACCAACCACCACGACCTTGTCGCCAAGCGCTATTTCACGGCCAGTGAGTACCTGCCCCAGGTAATCGACACCGGACATCACTCCTTGAGTTTCCATTTCCCCTTCCAGCCCCAATCTGCGGCTTTCATAGGCGCCGATCCCCAGAAA
Source organism: Desulfobulbales bacterium (assembly GCA_038318785.1). GTDB lineage: Bacteria > Desulfobacterota > Desulfobulbia > Desulfobulbales > Desulfobulbaceae > Desulfobulbus. The sequence goes on from JBBQCO010000021.1 coordinate 2,582, forward strand.
AACGGAAGCGTATCCTTGATCCCGCAACTCGGACAGGGTCAGATCCTTGCCCACGGTGATACCGGTTTTGACGTTGACGCCGCATTGCTGCAGGGCGTAGAGCTCGGCACCGATGATGTTGCGCGGCAGGCGGTAGTTGGGGATACCGACGCTGAGCATGCCGCCAAAGAGCGGCAGTGATTCAAAGACCGTGCAGCTGTAGCCCTTGTGGGCGAGCGAGTGGGCTACAGTGATGCCTGCCGGTCCTGAACCGATGACCGCCACTTTAATCCCATTTTTCGGGGCGCAGCGGGGTGAGAGGTTTTTGCCGTTGATAATCATCCAGTCGGCCAGAAAGCGCTCCAGCAGGCCGATGGCCACCGGCGCATCCTTCTTGCCCCGGATGCAGGACCCCTCGCACTGGAATTCGTGGGGGCAGACCCGTCCACAGACAGAGGGCATGGAACTGGTTTCGCGGATGACCCAGTAGGCCTCCTCGAATTTACGCTGACGCAGCAGTTCGATGAAGCGGGGGATGTCGTTGCCGATCGGGCAGCCCATGACGCACAGCGGCTTGCGGCACTGCAGACAGCGCTGGGCTTCGATAAGGGCGGTCGGCTCGTCAAATCCCTTGGAAACCTCATCGAAATTATCAAGCCGTTCCTCGGGGTTGAGTTCGCGCGGCAGTTGCCTGGGGATGGCCAGTTGTTCCCTGATGTTCATAATGGTACCAGTCAGATTGAGTTAAGAGCTCTTCCTGTTCCATAGCAGGATTGGTTTCAGATGGCAACAGGGAAGCCGGGGTTGACCGCAGGAGGTGATTCGGTGAGGACAACGAGATGCATGGCCCGCGGGCCGTGGGCTCCAAAGACCATGCAGGCTTCGATATCTGCGGTTTTCGAGGGGCCGGAGATCAGCGCCAGGGAATCGAGAGCCTGTTCCCGGCGGATCAGGGCATAGGCCTCGGCCAGATCGGCCACCAGATTCGAGAGCGGCAATACGGCGATATGGATCGACGGGACCAGCGAGGTGGAGCGCGGCCGTCCAGGCCGAGTTAATTGGACGATGGTGGCTGATTCGGCAATGCCCCAGTCCGCCACGGTGACGCCAATTGAGGCGGTCAGGGTGTGGTTGCGAACTTCGGAATTATTCCGGCTGGTCCAATGGCAGGGGATGTGGTCCTTTGCCAGCAAGGCATCCACGGAGAGGGCACGCAATAGGGGATGGTCGTGGAAGATGAGGGATTTTTCAGGATGAAATTCCGGTTTGCTTGCGCGGGCAAGAGCGGCGATGCAATCGGCAGCTTCGGGCAAAGTGGCACAGGTGTGGACCTGAAGGTTAAGCGGGGCTGCATTCTCGATGAGTTGTCGCAGCAGCGCCGTCTGCTGTTTCCGGTCGCGGCCGGTAAGGCCAGCTAAGATGGATTGGTCATCGGCCGGGGCAAGCAGCTCTTTCCAGGGAAGCCGTTGGTCGCAAGTATCCTGGACAGCGGCGCGAACCCGGTCGAGAAATGCAGTCCCGTTAGGCATCATGTTCTTGGTCATCTTTGCGTGTTTTTTCACTGTGGGTACGTTTCTTTCCAATGGTCGACAGCCATTGTTCCCGGAAGGTTTGCGGAGCCACGGGCGGCAGATCGCGACCTTCGGTCCAGCCGCCCTTCAAGCCGGGCAGGGAACCGATCACACCCTGTGAACCGGCAAAGGGGCGCTGCAAGGTGCGAACCACGCGGAGGACGGTTTCGTAGAGCCGGCTGTTGCCGATAATCCGTTGCCAGAGCCTGAAGCCCAGCGCCTCAAGCCGATTGTGTGGTCGGACCTGCCAGACGGGATCACCGTAGGCCAGTTTGTGGCGTAATGCTGCCAGCATCCGGGGCAGGTTGTTGTCGACCGGGCAAACATCGCGGCAGGCCCCGCACAGGGTCTCGCCCTTGCACAGGTCGGCGTGCCGGTTGATACCGTGGAGCAGCGGAGTGATCACTGCGCCAATGGGGCCGCTGTAGGGGGAATGGTAGGCGTGGCCGCCGATGCGGCCATAGACCGGGCAGATGTTGAGACAGGCGCCGCAGCGGATGCAGGCCAGCACCTCACGGAATTCCGGGTCAGCCAGGATGCGCGAGCGGCCGTTGTCAACGATCACCAGATGGAATTCCTCTGGCCCGTCAGGGTCACCCTCGCGGCGTGGCCCGCCGACAAAACTGACATAGGTGGAGAGTTTCTGCAGGGCCGCTCCCTGGGTGAGCAGTTGCAGCAGGTCGCGATGATCGTCCAGGGTGGCGGCGATCCGCTCCATCCCCATCAGGGCCACATGCAGAGGGGGCATGGTAGTGGCCATGCGGATGTTGCCCTCATTGGAAACCAGGCTGATGTGCCCGGTCTCGGCGCAGGCGAGATTACAACCGGTCAATCCCATGTCGGCAGTCAGTAGTTTTTCCCGCAAGGCTTTGCGGGCCGCCCTGGTCAGGGTCGGGGGATCCTCGCTGTAGGGGATGCCGAGCCGGTCGGCAAAGAGTTGGCCGATCTGTTGTCGGTCCATGTGGATGCAGGGGGCGATGATGTGCGAGGCCGAGCTGCCGGCGATCTGAACGATAAATTCTCCGAGGTCGGTTTCCACCACCTCGATGCCTTCTGCCTCGAGGACCGCGTCGATCCCGATCTCGGCCGACAACATCGATTTGCCTTTAACCACCCGTCGCACCCCGCGAGCTTGGGCCAGGTCGCGAATATAACCGGTGGCCTCCCCGGCGGTGGCAGCAAAAAAGACCTGGCCGCCTCGAGCCTCGACCCCCTCAGCCAGCAGCGCTAGCAACCCGTCGAGATGGGCCAGGGTCTGCATTCGTCTGCTTTTAACTCGCTGGCGCAGGCCGGGGTCAGGAAGGTTGTGCCAGATGTCGAGCGCTCCTTTGCCGTAACGGGCCTGGAGACTGCGCAGGCTTTTTTGCAGGCAGGCGTTGTCCATGCCCTCGCGGGCCGTCTCGAGGTACCCGGGTGGAGGAGAACTCTTCATGCTGCCTCGTCACCGGCCAGGACCTGGGCCAGATGCAGCACCCGAATTGTTTCGCCCCGCCGGGTCAGGCGACCGCGTATCTGCATCAGGCAACTGACGTCGCAACCCACCACGGTATCCGCCCCACTTTTGAGGATATTGTCGATTTTGTCATCCGCCAGAGCCAGCGAGATGTCCGGATAGCCGACGCTGAAGGTGCCGCCAAAGCCGCAGCAGGTGTCGCTGTTGGTCATTTCCACCAAGGAGAGGCCCTGGACGTGACGGAGCAGTTGCCGGGGCTGCTCGCGGATACCCAGGATGCGAACCAGGTGGCAGGAGTCGTGATAGGTGACGGTCCCGAGGAAGACGGCCCCCAGATCCGTGAGGCCAAGCTCATTCACCAGGTACTCGCTGAATTCAAAGGTCTTTTGCCTCACGGCCAGGGCGCGTTCGCGCATGATCGGGTCGTGGGCAAAGAGTTCGGGATAATGATGCCGGACCATAGCCACGCAGGAGCCCGAAGGGCAGACGATAACCTCAGCCTGCTCGAACAGATCGATGAACCGTCGCGCCGCAACGGCCGCCTCCTGCCGGTAGCCGCTGTTGAAGGCCGGTTGACCGCAGCAGGTTTGGCCTTCGGGATAGGTCAGTCCAATGCCAATGCGGTCAAAAACCCGGACCATGGCTGTGCCCGCCTCGGGAAAAAGGGCGTCGACCAAACAGGGGATGAACAGGGAAACAGTTGGCTGTGGGGACATGAGAATCTTGCGCAGGGGAGGGCGTTATTGGAGACTGAGCAGATAGGTGCGCAGGTTGGCGCCATTTCTGCTTAAACCCAGCTTGCGCCGGAGTTTCTTGCGATGAAAACTGATGGTGGCCACCGACACCCCGAGGACATCGGCGATCTCCTGGCTGCTTTTGCCCTGACGGACCATGGCGGCAACCTCGATCTCCTGGGGCGTCAGCAGCAGGTTGATGGCTGAGAGCCGGTTGAGAAAGGGGGAGATAATGTCTTCGAGATGATGAACGACGATATCGACCAGCGTGAGCTGCCTTTGGGGCAGGGGGCTGTCGAGCAATTTGTGCAGATACGGCATCGCCAATTCCCGAATATTGGCCACAATGCGTTCTTCCAGCTGCTCGCGGTCGCGCTGGCGATGGTCCAGCAACACCTTAAGGGCAATGTTGGTCTCCTCCAGCTTTTCGGTTTTCCGTTGTAATTCCTTGTCCTGGCGCCGCAGTTTCTCTTGGGCAAGGATGATTGGGGTGATATTCTCGTGGGTGACGATCACCCGCCGGGCCCGGCGGTCGCGATACGGCACCACCCGCAAACTGTACCAGCGTTGCTCACCGGGAGAGTGGCAGGGATATTGGGTGAGGAACTCTTCGATTTCACCGGCGATCACCTGGCGGATGGCCCTGCCGATCACCAGGCTGTCCCTCTCGTCGCAGGTGCCTGTTTCGCAGGTTGCAAGGTAATTGAAACCGACGCAATCCACCGGATCGCGCATGCCGTTCTTCCGGGCAAACTCCTGCCAGGCGCGATTGGTCTCCACGATAATGCCGTTTTCGTCCAGAACCGCCACGTGGGTGGACAGCGAATCAACAATCACCCGGTACATCTCTGCTCCCACCATGGCGCTCCTCCTGGAAGATATTGTTCTGTTCATCTGTCAGCTACCATTCCCGGCCCTGAACTGTCCATAGGGATTGAACCAACCCTTCATTTTACCCTTGCGAAAACAAAAATAAAAATGGCATAGTAACGCCATTATGCACATCTCGCACAAAACGCAATCCCGCCTTGAGACGCCGCCCGCAGTCATCTTCGGCTGCGGCAATATCCTGCTCGGTGACGACGGGTTCGGCCCGGCGGTGATTGAGCAGCTCCAGCAATTCGATTTGCCCGAATCGGTCCGGGCCATCGATGCCGGCACCGCCATTCGCGAGTATCTGCTCGATTATTTGATGCTCCCGGCCCTGCGGCCGGCAATGCTTATTGTGGTCGATGCCTGGTCAGCGGAAGGCGTTGCACCAGGTCAGGTGCGGCAGTGCGTCCCGGCGGACCTGCCGATGCAGAAAACGCATGATTTTTCGCTGCATCAATTCCCCACGGTCAACCTGCTGGTGGAGCTCGAGGAGGAAACCGGGATTGAGGTCGTGCTGATCATCGCCCGGACCGCAAGCATTCCCGACCGGATCGAGCCGGGGTTGTCGCCGGTCATGCGAGCCGCGGTGGACGCAGCCTGCGCGCGCATTCTGCGTATCGTCAAACCCTATACCGCCCTGGAGGAAACCACTTCATGATCTACGAAACCAAGGTCAACGATTTGGCCGAAGAGTTCGGGGTGCATCGTAATACCATCCGCAACTGGATCAACTCCGGGGTCTTGCCTGCCCAGGAGGGACCTGGCCGCCGCTACCTGATTCAGTGGGAGGACTACAAGCGCCTCTGCGACAAATTCGGCCGGGAGCCCCGCATCTCTCCCGATCCGGCTGTTGACGGTGAGGTGCTCCCTGCACCGAGGATCAACGGTACAGGCCCGGTTCCGGTTCGCCTGGAGGCCAAGACCAACCCGCTCTACACCTTGCCCGCCATGGCCGACGTCTGCCTCACCTGCGGTTCCTGCGCCGGGGCATGCCCGATCTCGGGGGTCGACGATCTTGACCCGCGTAAGATCATCCGCATGGCCTTCCTCGGCATGGACGACGAATTGGTGGAGAGCGACTGGCCGTGGAAGTGCACCCTGTGCGGCAAGTGCGAGGTGGTCTGCCCGATGAATGTGGAGATTCTCCAGTTGATGCGCCGTATCCGTGCCCGTCGCGACCGTGACAAGGTGCCGGCAGCAATCCAGAAGGGGGTTGTCACCTGCCTGGAAAAAGGCAATAATCTGGGGATACCCAAGGATGATTTCCTTCTGCTGATCAGGGAATTGGGCGAGGAACTGGCCCAGGGTTCCTGCCCCGGTTTCGTCACCCCCGTGGATGTCCGCGGGGCCCGAATGCTGGTGACCGTGAACTCGAAACAGCCCTTTGCCGAGCCGGACAGCCTGACCTGGTGGTGGAAGATCTTCCATGCCGCCGGCGAATCCTGGACCATCTCCTCCGAATACTGGGAAGGCATCAACTGGGGGCTGCATTCCTGCGATTACAACGCCATGCGCACCATCGTCAAGCGGATCATCGACAATATCGAGCGGCTGAACTGCAAGGCCCTGCTCCTGCCCGAATGCGGCCATGCCTACTATGCCACCCGCTATGCCTTGGAGCGCTGGTTTCCCGAATCCTTGCAGCAATTTAAGATCTACACCATTTTTGATTTGCTGCTCGAGTATCTCAACGAGGGAAGGATCCGTCTTAATCCAAACATCCATACCAAACTGACCACCTTCCACGACTCCTGCAATTACGGCCGCAATTCGCTGAAAACTTTCGGTCACGGCTATTTCGACGAGGCCCGGGTGCTGACCCAGGCCTGCTGCAAGCGCTACGTCGACTTGACACCTGACCGGGAAGAAAACTACTGCTGTGGTGCCGGAGGAGGCGCTTGGGCCAGCCCTTTTGCTGCCGAACGGGTTTTTCACGGCCGGGTCAAGGCCCGGCAGATCAGCGAATCCGGGGCCAAGCTGGTGGTCACCTCCTGCCAGAACTGCCGGGACCAGATTCAGCAGTCGCTCAACCACGAATTCAACCTCAATATCGAGGTCCAATTCCTCTGGGAACTGGTTGCCAATTCCCTGATCATGGAGCCGCGCCCATGACAATTTTTTTATCGCCGCTAAGAGGAGCAACAACCGGACCGGCCCCGTTGGTACGGCCCACGTTTGGCCGGTCAGCAACAGGAGGGATTCGCCATGACTGAGCAGGCCATGACCGGGGCAGTGTTGGTGGTGGGCGGCGGCATTTCCGGGATGCAGGCCTCACTTGACCTTGCCGATTCCGGCTATTTCGTCTATCTGGTGGAAAAGACCGGGGCCATCGGCGGGGCCATGCCCCAGTACAACAAGGTCTTTCCCACCAACGATTGCTCGATGTGCATCATTGCCCCCAAGCTGGTCGAATGCGGCCGTCACCCCAACATCCGCATCATGACCCTGTCGACCGTGATCGACATCAATGGTCAGGCCGGCAATTTCACCGTCCATGTGCTGGAGCATCCCCGTTATGTCGATCCCGCCAAATGTATTGCCTGCGGCCAGTGCAGCGGAAGCTGTCCCAAGAGTGTCGACGACTCGTTCAACTCCTTCATTGCCAAGCGTAAGGCCATCTACATCAAATATCCGCAGGCGGTGCCGCTCAAATATCAGATCGATCCCCAGGCCTGCATCCGCCTCCAGCAACCTGGAAAATGTGGCGTTTGCGCCGAGATCTGCCCGCCCGGGGCGATCAATTTCGAGGACTGCGGCCAGGAACACGAACTCAGGGTGGGCGCTGTGGTTATGGCGCTCGGTTTCCAGACCTTCGACCCGTCCAAGGCCAAAGTCTGGGGCTACGGCGTCTACCCCAATGTGATCACCTCGCTCCAATTCGAACGCTACCTCTCGCCCAACGGCCCCACCGACGGCGTTCTCAACCGGCCCTCGGACCACAAACCGGTGAAGCGGATCGCCTTTCTCCAATGTATTGGCAGTCGCGATAAAAACCGCTGCAACAACGAGTACTGCTCCGCTGTATGCTGCATGTACGCGATCAAGGAGGCGATGACTGTCAAGGAGGCCAATCCGGATCTGGAGGTGGCCATTTTTTACATGGACATGCGGACACCGGGCAAGGAATTTGACCGTTATTTTGAGCGGGCCAGGAATGAATACGGCGTCCGGTTTGTCCGCTCCCGCATCCACGGGGTGGAACCCAAGGGGCACAAGGGCGACCTGCGGCTGCACTACATCAGTGTGCAGGGCAAGCAAGTGGAAGAGATCTTCGATTTGGTGGTGCTGTCGGTGGGCCTGGAAACACCGGATTCCATGGTCCGGCTGGCCGAAAAGATCGGCATCCACATGACTCCGGACCGCTTTGCTTCGATCTCGGCCTTCATGCCGGTGCATACCTCCAAGAAGGGTATTTTTACCTGCGGCGCCTTCAACGGTCCGCGCGACATTCCCCAGTCGGTGATTGGGGGGTCGGCGGCGGCAGCCAGCGTCTCAGCCCTGCTCACTTCGGCCCGGCATACCCAGACCCGGACCCTGCCTCCGCCGGCTGAGCAGGATGTCAGTTTGCAGGAACCTCGCATCGGCGTTTTTGTCTGCCACTGCGGCACCAACATCGCCGGCGTGGTCGATGTTGAGGAGGTGGCCGCCTATGCCGCCACGTTGCCGCAGGTGGTACATGTCACCCGCAACCTTTTTACCTGTGCCCAGGACACCCAGGACTTGATGGTGCAGCAGATCAAGGAGAAAAGGCTCAACCGGATAGTGGTGGCCGCCTGTACTCCGCGGACCCATGAACCGTTGTTCCGCAAAACCCTTAAGTCGGCCGGAATCAACGAATACTTGATCGAAATGGCCAATATTCGCAACCAGAACGCCTGGGTGCACAACCAGGAACCGGAAATAGCCACTCGCAAGGCCAAGGATCTGATCCGGATGGCGGTGGCCAAGGTGAGCAGCCAGACGGCCCGCAAACCGTTGCGCATCCCGATCGCCCCTTCGGTGCTGATCATCGGCGGCGGTGTTGCCGGGATGACGGCGGCGCTCAATTTGGCGCATCAGGGTTTTCGGATTCATCTTATTGAAAAAACGACACAGCTGGGCGGAAATGCCCTGCATCTCTTTCAAACATGGAACGGCGAGCATGTGCCCCGGTATCTTAAGGAACTCAAGGAGGAGGTGCAGGATCATCCGCTGATCGAAGTGGCCTATACCAGCACGGTGCTGGCGGTCAGTGGCCATGTCGGCAACTTTACGTCCACCATCCGCATCGGGCCCACCCGCAAACGGATCATTGAGCACGGCGCGGTGATTATTACCACCGGGGCCAAACGCTACATTCCCGAGGAATTCGAATACGGCAAAATTCCCAAGGTGGTGGCCTCAATCGAGTTTGACAAGCTCCACATGCACAACGAGACCAGGGTGGCCAACGGTAAGTCCTTTGTCTTTATTCAGTGCGTCGGTTCGCGCAACCAGGAGCGGCCGTACTGCTCGAAATCCTGCTGCACCCACTCGATCCAGAGCGCCATTAAGCTGAAAAAAGAAGCACCGTCGCGCCAGATCTACATCCTCTATCGCGAGATTCGCACCTACGGCCAGCGCGAGCGGATCTACAACCAGGCGCGGGAGTTGGGAATCGTCTTTATCAACTATGAACTGCACGGCCCGCCCCGGGTCAAGAAGGCAGACAATGGTGTGCTGGTGGAGGTCTGGGACCATATCCTTCACCGGCCCCTGGAGATCAAAGCGGATGTGGTGATCCTGGCCGCCGCTACCTTGGCCAGCCCGGAAGCGGCGGCTTTGGCGAACCTGTTCAAGCTGCCGCTGAACGCCGACGGCTTTTTTCAGGAGGCCCATGCCAAGCTACGGCCGGTCGAATTTCATGTTGATGGGGTCTTTGTCGCCGGGCTTGCCCACTATCCCAAGCCGCTGGAGGAATCGATCTCCCAGGCTCTGGCCGCCGCCGCCAAGGCCGGTCGTCTCCTGGCCCGCAAGGAGATTGCCCTTGAGCCCAACGTTGCTCTGGTGGATCCGGTTCATTGCGACGGCTGCGGTCTCTGTATCGATGTCTGCCCCTACCGGGCGATCACCTTGGTGGAATACCAGGATGAGGAGGGGCATTCACTTAAAACCGTGCACATCGATCAGGTGCAGTGCAAGGGCTGCGGCATCTGCCAGGGCACCTGCCCGAAGCGAGGCGTTGATGTTGCCGGTTTCACCTATGCCCAGATCGAGGCCCAGATCGACGCGGCCCTTGATGCAACCGCACCGCTGGAGGAGGGTGTATGAATCCTGATCCCAAAATCATCGCCTTTTGCTGCAACTGGTGCTCCTATGCTGCCGCCGATCTCGCCGGTATTTCCCGCCTGCAGTATCCCGGCTCGATCCGGATCATCCGGGTGATGTGCTCGGGTATGGTTCATCCGGAAATGGTGCTCCATGCCCTTGACAAGGGGGCGGATGGCGTGATGATCATCGGTTGCCATCTCGGGGAGTGCCATTATATCACAGGCAACGAAATGGCCCTGGCCCGGGCCGAGGTGATCGCCGACACCTTGGAGGATCTGGGCTACGAGAGTGAGCGTTTTCAGGTGGCCTGGATTTCATCGGCCGAACCGGAACGGCTGGCCGAGGCCTTTCGGGAGATGAGTGGCCGTCTCGCCGTTCTACGGGGATTGTCACCCATCGAGACTGTCGGCGGGGGTTAAGCGTTTACCATGCCGCCCCGGCTTAGTTTTGAATGGCTCCATGCCTGCTCCGGCTGCGAGATTGCCCTCTTGAATTGCGGCGAGCGGTTGCTTGGCTTGCTGGATCGGGTGGAGATCGTGCATTTTCCCCTGCTCATGGATCATAAATATCAGGGGTGGGAAGGCGGTGAAGGGGAGATGAACTTGCCCGAGGCGGAAATCGGCCTGGTATCCGGAGGGGTGGCCAGCGAGGAGCATCTTGTGGTGCTGCGGGCCATGCGCGAGAAGTGCCGGACTCTGATCAGTTTCGGCACCTGCGCCACTCACGGGGGGATCCCGGCTCTGCGTAATCAGTGGCCGATCAATGAGGCGCTACGGACGGTTTTTACCGGTCCGGAAGGCAAGGGTGAGGTTTCGAACAAGATTCCAGCCCATCTCGATAGGGTGTACAGTATCGACGAGAAGGTCAGGGTCGATGTCAGCCTGCCCGGTTGTCCGCCCCGGCCGGAGATGATCCTCGAGGTGATCGAGGCCCTGCTGGAGCATCAATCCCTGCACCTGCCCAACAAAAGTGTCTGCGAAACCTGCCCCACGGTGTGCACGGGCAAGGGGCGGGCGGCGGTCCGCCGTTTTCTCGCCAACGCCGAGTATGACCCGGAGGAACCGATCGACCGGATGCGCTGCCTGCTCGAACAAGGCCTGTTGTGCATGGGACCGGTGACCGCCGGCGGCTGCGGCGGCAAGGACACGCCGCTGTGCATCCGGGCCCGCGTGCCCTGCCGGGGCTGCTACGGTCCGGTCCGCCAGGGTGGCAACCAGTTGCTGGACATGATGAATGCCCTGGCAAGTAACGGCATTGATCACCGGGGTATTGTCGACCGGACATCGCTGCTGCGTTTCAGCGGTGCTCACGGTCTGCTCAGGCCGCGTCGTCAAAGAACCTGACATGAGTTTGCAGATCTGAACGACGCAAGGAGAGAGGGTATGGCCCAAGTTATCAGCATTCATCCAGTTACCCGCATCGAGGGGCATGCCCGCATCGATATCCATCTGGACGAATCGGGCGAGGTGAGCGACGCCCGGGTGGGCATTTCCGCTCTGCGTGGCTTTGAGCAGTTTATCATCGGCCGCCCCGCCGAGGAGATCCCTCGGATTGTCAGTCGAATCTGCGGCATTTGCCCTTGGATGCACCACTTGGCCGCGGTCAAGGCCATTGATGGCTGCTTCGGCGTCACGCCCACCCCTGCCGGCCACCTGTTGCGTGAACTCTGCCAGGTAGTAGCCCATATTCACGATAAAATTCTCCATTTTTTCTTCCTCGCCGCTCCGGATTTCGTGCTTGGGCCAGACAGCGACTATTCAGTGCGCAACATCATGGGGCTGGTGAAGCGCGAACCGGAACTGGCCGCCCAAGTGGTGCGGATGCGTCAACTGGGCCAGATGATGCTCGAGCGCTTTGCCGGCAAGGCCATTCACCCGGTGGCCGGGGTGGTGGGCGGTTTTGCCAAGCCGATGAGCGAGGAGGAGCGGCGCGGCCTCAGGGCCGACGGCCAGGTGCTGCTCGATTTCGCCTCCTATGCTCTTGACTATGCTAAGGGCTCGGTGTTCCACCGTTACCAGGAGGAGTTCCGCTCCCTGGGGGCGATCACCACTGGTTTCCTCGGCACGGTCGATGATCAGGGGAGTCTCCGGCTTTACGATGGTCGGTTGCGTCTGATGCATCCCGACGGCACCTGGGTCGAATTTCCGGCGAGCGAGTATACCGACTTTCTCGCTGAACAGGTCGAGCCCTGGTCCTCCGCCAAAATGGTCTTCGCCAAGTTCTGGGACGAGGGATTTTCTTTGGAGCCGGATGCTCCCAAGGGCGTGTATCGGGTTAATACCCTGGCTCGGCTAAATGTCTGCGACCGCATCGCTACCCCCAGAGCCCAGGCGGAGTTGGAAGAATTTCGCCGCCGGTTCGGTCGCCCAGCCCAGGGGACGTTGCTCTATCATTGGGCACGGCTGATTGAACTCATCTATGCCTGCGAACGCGTGCTGGAACTGTTGGCGGATGACCGGATCACCGATCCGGCGGTGCGAACCCCGGCAACGTCAAAGGCTGGCCGGGGTGTCGGCCATGTCGAGGCGCCGCGCGGCACCTTGATCCACGACTACAGTACCGACGAGAACGGCTGTATTACCCGGGCCAACCTGATTGTCGGCACCACCCACAATATCGCGCCGATGAATCTGAGTGTGCGTCAAGCTGCCGCTAGTTTAATCAGCAAAGGCAAAGTGGATGACGGGATTCTCAACCGGATTGAGATGGCGGTCCGCGCCTACGACCCCTGAATTTCCTGTGCCACGCACCGCCTGGATGGCGGGCTCCCCATCACCGTGACCCTTGTTGATCATCAGGGCAAGACTCTGCGCGTCCTGCAAGACTGAACTTTTATACAACGGCCTGAACCCCCTCCACGAGGCTGCCTATGAATGAGAAGAACGAACATCCCAACCGAACCATCGTCCGAGTCGAGGCGCCCGACTGTTCCTGCGGCTGTGTTGGCCATATGACCGCCGATGAACTCAAACAGCGGGCGGCGCACGACGATATGGACCTCAGTTGCCCGATCTGCGGCCTGATCCATCTCAGTCTCGAGGAGATCGAAGACCTGGAGAAGCAAAAGATGGTCAATTCGAAACGATACCGGGAGATTAGGCGCCAGGCTGAGGCCGATGTTTAAAACGGATTCCTGGTCAGTTAGCCCCGCTTTTTGTGCCAATTGGGCGGAATGTTCGTCGGTTAAAAAAAGATGGTGCAATGATCGTCTAACTGCTACAGTAACGCCGCGTGCTACAGAAAACAGGCCGCTGCACTGAGTCATTTTACCTCACCTTCCATAGAATTTCATGACCCTGGCCATGCAACCAACCGTCATCCCGTCTCCTGCCTTGAGGATTTCCGTTCATGGGATCGTCCAGGGAGTTGGGTTTCGGCCGTTTGTGTACCGGCTGGCCCACCGGTACGCACTGGTGGGGACAGTGGTCAACAACGGCGAGGGGGTCTTCATCCATGTCGGGGGGCCGGCGGCGGCGCTGGAAGCCTTTGTTGTCGCCCTGCAAAGCGAGGCACCGCCCGTTGCCCGCATCAACCGGATCGAGGTGCAGCCTGCCGAACCGGTCAACGAAGACACCCCCTTTCGCATTCTCCCCAGCCAACAGGGCGCACGGCCAAGTACCCAGATTGCCCCGGATATTGCCCTCTGTGCTGATTGTCTGCACGAGATTTTTGATCCAGGCAACCGTCGATTCGGTTATCCTTTCACCAACTGCACCAACTGCGGCCCCCGTTTCTCCATTGTCGAACGCATTCCCTACGACCGGCCCAATACCTCAATGCGCGTCTTCCCCCTCTGCGCCGAATGCAACCGCGAATACCATGACCCGCTTGACCGCCGTTTCCATGCCCAACCCAACGCCTGCCCGGTCTGTGGCCCGCAGCTGAGCTGGCACGACAGCGAGGGGCTGCCCCTGGCTGGTGACTGTCTCGCCCTGACCGCTGATGCTCTGGCCGATGGCCGGGTGGTGGCGATCAAGGGCTTGGGCGGCTTTCACCTGGCAACGGACGCCTGTTCCGAGCAGGCGGTGATCACCCTGCGGGTGCGCAAAAATCGGCCGTCCAAACCCTTGGCGATCATGGTCAGGGATCTGGAAACAGCGGCTCGGTTCTGCCGGTTAAGCGACGAAGAAGCCCGGTTGCTCAATTCTCCCGAACACCCGATTGTGCTGGTCGAGCAGCGAGCGGATGCCGGGCTTGCCACCGCAATCGCGCCCGGCCTGGGTCATATCGGTCTGATGCTGCCCTACACCCCCTTGCACCATCTGCTGCTCAATCAGCCACAAACGCCCCTGGCCCTGGTGATGACCAGCGGCAACCGTAGCGACGAACCGATCTGCACCGGCAACGAGGAGGCATTGCGCCGCCTTCGTGGTCTGGCCGATTTTTTTCTCCTTCATAACCGGGACATCGTCACCCGAGTCGATGATTCGGTGGCCCGGATCATGGACGGCAAAGTGCGGCTGCTGCGGCGAGCCCGCGGCTATTCGCCGGTTCCGATCCTCCTGCGCCGGCCGACCAGGGATATCCTCGCCTGCGGCGCAGAAATGAAAAACAGCTTCTGCCTTGTCCGTAACAACGAGGCCTATATCAGTCAGCACATCGGCGAGTTGACCGATGTGGCCAACTACGATTTCTACCTGGAAAGCATCAATCATCTCCAAACCGTGCTCGAAATTACACCGGAACAGACCGCCTGCGACCGCCATCCCGACTACCTCAGTTCCCGCTATGCCCTTGGCCGATCCGCACTATGCCGGGAGATTCAGCATCATCATGCCCATATAGGGGCGGTGATGGCCGAGCAGGGACTGGCTGGGCCGGTGTTGGGCATCGTGCTTGACGGTGCGGGCTATGGCGGCGACGGCACCGTCTTTGGCGGCGAGGTCTACCGGGCGGACCGTAACGGTTTTACCCGGCTGGCTCGGCTGTCGCATCTGCCCTTGCCGGGAGGCGACCGGGCGGCAGAGCAACCCTGGCGCATGGCCATGGCCCTTTTGTATCAAGGGATGGGACCGGCAGCGCTCATCGAGGCCCGGCAACCGCCCGGCCTGCTGACCATCGCTCCCGATAAAAAACAGTTGATCGGCCAGATGATGGCCAAAGGATTGAATTGCCCTCTTACCTCCAGTTGCGGCCGCCTGTTTGACGCGGTCTCCGCTCTACTGGGACTCTGCCTGGTGAGCGATTACGAGGGGCAGGCGGCCATGCTGCTTGAACATCAGGCTCATCTGGCCCGTGATCAAGCGGCTCTTTCGTTCTATCCGCCTACTTTTCGCGAGGAGGAGGGGATTTTCCTCATGGAGACGGCACCGCTGGCCGCCCTGATCTGTCGCGATCTGGCGGCGGGCGTGGCCATTCCGGTCATTGCCCGCCGCTTTCATCTTTGGCTGGTGGAATCCTTCGGCGAGGTCCTCAAGGGTGTCCGGCAGCAAACCGGGATAACCGATGTGGTGCTTTCCGGCGGCTGTATGCAGAATAAACTGCTGTTTGAAACCCTGGCCGAACGGTTGCGCGCCGCCGGTTTTTCGGTGCATGCCGGTGAATTAGCGCCGATGAACGACGGCGGCATCGCCCTCGGCCAAGCCTTTATAGGAGGTCATGAATGTGTTTAGCCATTCCCATGCAGGTAGTTGAGCTTAAAGGCGGCAGCGACGAGCTGTTCGATCCCCAGGTCGCTCTGGTGGAAAGTGATGGGGTGCGCAAGGAGATCCGCCTGGAAATGGCCGACCGGATTCCGACGGTGGGTGAGTATGTGATTATCCACGCAGGCTTTGCCATCCGCACTCTGACCGTGGAGGATGCTGAATATAACCTCAGCCTGATGCGTCAGATGGCCGAGGTGCTGGAAAGTGAAGGTCGTCTGCCCGGAGCGCCGCAGTGAAATGTGCCGATGAATTTCGCAGCCGGGCGATCACCGCGCCCCTGATCGAAGAGATCGCCCGCAGCCTGATACGGCCGGTGCGGATAATGGAGGTCTGCGGTACCCACACTATGTCGATTTTCCGTCACGGCATCCGCTCGCTGTTGCCCGAAGGCATTACCTTGCTTTCCGGACCCGGTTGCCCGGTCTGCGTCACCCCGGCAAGCCATATCGACGCCTTTCTTGCCGCCGCCGATCGGCCGCAGGTGACTATTGCCACCTTCGGCGACCTGATCCGGGTGCCCGGAGCCGAGCGATCATTGGCCGGAGCGCGGGCCGGCGGCGCCCGAGTGGAGATCGTCTACTCGCCCATGGACGCCTTGACGCTGGCGCAGCAGGAACCGGAACGGACCGTGCTTTTTCCGGCCATCGGCTTTGAGACCACGGCCCCGACCATAGCCGCCACCATCCTGGCGGCCGAACGATTGGGGCTCACCAATTTTTTGATCATCGCCGCCGGCAAGACCATGCCCCAAGCCCTGGAGGCCCTCATGGCCGATCCGGAATTGCAGGTCGACGGGTTGCTTTGTCCTGGCCATGTCAGTGCCATCATCGGTAGCGAGGCTTACCGGCCTCTGGTCGACCGCTATCACCTTGCCTGCGCCGTGGCCGGCTTTGAACCCGCCGACATCCTCGCCGGCCTGCTCAGCCTGATCCGGCAGATTAACCAGGGCCAGCCCGGAGTAGAGAATTGCTACACACGGGCGGTGACCTTTGAGGGCAATGTCAGGGCACAGCAGCTGATCAACGAGGTCTTCGAACCGGCTGACAGTGATTGGCGGGGACTGGGCACCATCCCCGGCAGCGGCCTGGTGCTGCGAGAAAAATACCGTCGTTTTGACGGCATGGAACGTCTCTCTCTCCCCGTGCAGCCGTCGCGGGAGCCGAAAGGCTGCCGTTGCGGCGAGATCCTCAAGGGGAAACTGCTGCCGCCGGATTGCCCTCTGTACGGCACCGCCTGCACGCCCCTGCAGCCGGTCGGCCCCTGCATGGTCTCGAACGAGGGTACCTGCGCCGCCTACTTTCGCTACAGCGGCCGGAAAACGAGCACCGCTCACCAAAACACGAAACCCTTTTTTGCATCGTCGACAGAGCCTTCATGAAACCGGATTCGATCATCAGCCTTGACCATGGCAGCGGCGGACTGGCCAGCCAGAACCTGATCAGCGGCCTTTTTCTCAAATACCTGACCTGCCCCCAGTTGCGGGATCTGGAAGACTGCGCCATACTCGGTGAGTATGCCGGCCGCATCGCCTTTTCCACCGACAGCTATGTGGTGGACCCGCTCTTTTTTCCCGGCGGCGACATCGGTTCTCTGGCGGTCCATGGCACCATCAACGACCTGGCTATGCGCGGAGCCCGTCCATTAGCCCTCAGCTTGGCCCTGATCATCGAGGAAGGTTTTTCTTTTGCCAATCTGGAGCGGATCATCGCCTCGGTGGCCCGCGCTTCCGAAGAGGCCGGGGTGGCCATTGTCACCGGCGACACCAAGGTGGTGCCCAAGGGCAAGGCTGACGGTTTGTTTGTCAACACCACCGGCATCGGCATCGCCTCGCACCGCCACGATATTTCCGGCAAGAAGGCCCAGCCAGGAGATGCGGTCATCATCTCCGGTACCTTGGCCGATCACGGCATCACCATCATGAGCCGTCAGGCCGGGATTGATATTGGCGGCGATATCCAAAGCGATACCCAGCCCCTGCACCGGCTGGTGGGCGCCTTGCTTGAGGAGGATGCCAGCCTGATCCATGTCCTGCGCGACCCGACCCGGGGCGGTCTGGCCACGACCCTCTGTGAGATTGCCAAGGCATCGCAAGTTGACATCGCCATTGAGGAGGACCGTCTGCCGATCAGAGCTTCGGTCAGCACCGCCTGCGAGATGATCGGTCTTGACCCGCTCTATCTGGCCAACGAGGGCAAATGCATCATCATCTGCGACCAGGACGGGGCTGAAGATATCCTCCAACTCGTCCGCCGCATGCCCGAAGGCCGCGATGCAGCCCTGATCGGCTGGGTGCGCGAGGGCCAGGCCGGACGGGTCAGCCTCACCACCCGCATCGGCGGTTCCCGCCTGCTCGAGCCGCTCACCGGCCAGCCGCTGCCAAGGATCTGCTGACGTCATGCAGACGATACCCAGGAGTTGCCACCATGCATGAATTATCCCTGGCCCAGAGCCTGATTGACCAGTTGTTTGGTCTTGCCAAGGAACACAAAGCCGCCCGGATCACCCATGTGCTGGTCACCTTGGGCCCTTTTTCGGGTGTGGTCCGCGATTCGTTTGAATTCGGTTTTGATGTGCTGAAAAAATCACACCCTCTTACGCGGGAGGCTGTGCTGAAACTGGAAACGCCGGATCCCGTCTATCTCTGTCTTGATTGCGGCAAGGTGTCGGTTATTCCCTTTTCCCGACAGGGTGATCTGCTGGATGTCCATTCGTTCAGTCCGTATCCAAAAAAATGTCCCTGGTGCTGTCTCAACCGGCTCTCCCCCAAGGGCGGAGACGAGCTTATCCTTAATCATGTAGAAATGGAGTAACGTCATGTGTGATACCTGCGGCTGTCAACTGCACGACCACCATCAGCACGATAGCAAGGTGGTCGAGGTCAACCGGAGTCTCCTGGAAGCCAATCAGAAACAGGCGAATGCCAACAGGCATCACATTGAACATATGGGCGCTGTGGCCATCAATATGATCTCCAGCCCTGGTTCAGGGAAGACCACGCTGCTTGAGCGGACCATCGAGGCCTTGAAGAACACGGTCAAAATCGGGGTCATTGAGGGCGATATCGAGACTGAACGCGACGCTGACCGCATCCGTGCCAAGGGCGTGCCGGCGGTGCAGTTGACCACCGGCGGGGCCTGCCACCTCGATGCCCCCATGGTTCATGGCGGCCTCCATGTGCTCGAGCATTTTGCCAAGGGTGGCGGGTATGACCTCATTTTTATTGAAAACGTCGGCAACCTGGTCTGTCCGGCCACCTTTGATCTCGGTGAGCACCGCCGGGTGGTCCTGCTCTCGACCCCCGAGGGATCGGATAAGCCCGCCAAGTATCCGGCCACTTTCAAAAGTGCTGATCTGGTGCTGATCACCAAGACCGATCTCCTGCCGTATTTTGACTTTTCAGTCGAAGAGGCGACCAAGGAGTCGCTGCGGCTCAAGCCCGAATTGGAAATTCTGACCCTCTCCGCCACCACCGGTGAAGGCTTTGACGCTTGGCTGACCTATCTGAACAACCTCCTGCGGAAATAATCTCTGTCAACGAAAGTCCCCACATCATCCATTCCCTGTCTGCATCAGCAGGCATCCTGCCCCCTGAAGTGATAACACAAGTTTCCACGCAAAGGATACTTGTGTTATCATGTGTAAACATCCGGCAACAGTTCGTGTCGGGTATCGAAACGTAACCCTCTTTAATGAATTGTCTTTTTTATTTCACTTGCGGTGGCACGTCTTTTGATTGGCTTCTTTTGGCCAAGAAGAAGAAAGAGCATCAACACTCTTGGTCTGGGTTGCGGCTGGGAACTGGAATGCGCTGGATGATGTGGCGTGTTGCATTCGCAGCTGCGAGAGGTTCGGTCTTTGCCGGAAGTTGAATTTTTCAGGATAGCGTATGCATATTCCGAAACCGCAGAAGATTCAGGCCAAATTCATCACCGGCATGGTGTTGGCTTCCTTGTTTCTTGGTGTGGCTTTTTCTCTGGGTTTCTACTTCCACATGCGCAACGTCTTGGAAGAAGAGGTCGTAGACAAGGCCAAACTTATTCTCACCCACGTGGATTCGGTGCAGCAATATGTCCGCGATGTTCTCCGGCCCACCATGTATGAACGGTTACCGACAGCGTTTGTTATCCAGGCAATGTCGTCTTCGTATATCTCGCGAAAAATTATGGCCTCGGTCAATTCTCCGCAGGATGGCACCATTTTCCGCCGGGTCGCCATGGATGCCCGCAATCCTGATTACGAAGCAAACGATCATGAACGCGAATTGATTCAATACTTTCGCGAAAACGGCCAGCAGAATCTGTGGCAGGGCTACAGGGTTATCAACAGCAAAAAATATTATCTCATGGTCCGGCCGGTCCGTTTTGAACAGAGTTGCATGTATTGCCATGGCCGTCCCCAGGACGCACCCGCCGAATTGCTTCAATTGTACGGTGACCGCGGGTTCGGCAAACGGCTGGGCGACGTTGCCGGCGTTGATTTTGTCGGCATTTCCGTGCATGGCAGTGTCGGCCGGGTGGAGCAGACCATCCTGACTTCGTTTGCCTTTTTTGCCCTGGCGGTGGTGCTGGTTTTTTTTAGCGCCAATCTGCTCTTCAAGGTGCTGGTTGTCAATAATCTCAAGCGTCTCAATACGGTTTTTCGCCGCAATATCAATGATGTCGAAGGCTCCGCCTTGTTGCGCCAGCTTGAACAGGGCGACGAGATTGAGGAACTGGTCGACGGCATGGAACAGATGAGCGAGCACCTGTTCGAGGCCCGGGGCCAATTGCAGAATTACGCCGAGAATCTGCGTCTGATGGTCGATGAACGAACCGATGCCCTAACCGCCGAGGTCGAGGCGCGGCGGGCGGATGTGCATTTGTTCGTTCACCTGCTGGAGGATATGTTCAAGAGCAGGGCTCGAGCGGAACTTTGGCGGTTGTCGCTGCCCCAGATCTGCAAGCGGTTCGAGGCCAAGCGGATCGCCTATGTCTGTACCATGGGCTCGCACAGCTCTTTTGTGTGGCCGGAAACGGAGATCATGCCGGATCTGCCCGCAAATTTTGTCGAGATGTTGACCGGAAGCCTCTGTGTTGCGCAGGGCAGTCGTATTTTTGTTCCGGTCGAGTCGAGCACCGGCAACGCCGAAGGTTTGCTGATTTTGTACTGGCAGAGTGAGGCCGAGGCAGAGCGACATGACCTCAATGTGTTGCAGGCCCTTGGCCGGCAATTGGGCATTGCGGCCGAGAATCTGACCGCCATTGACAGCCTGTTCCGACAGATGAATGTTCTGGAGACCATTGTTGAAGGCATCTCCGATCCCCTGGTGCTTATGGATGCCGCCTGCACCGTGTTGACCGTGAACACGGCTGCCAGAACACTCGCCTCGGAATTAACCGGCGGCCAGCGGACCGACGGCAATGTCCTCTCCGTGTTCTTTGATCGCACCGCTGAACATGCATTCATGGAAGAGACCATTTCCCGGGGTAAGCCGGACCAACGCGAGATCAGTCTGCCAGGAGGCCGATCCTTCGCCCTTTCCCTCTATCCCGTTTTTGGTCAGGACGAATCAATCGGCCAAGTTGTGGTCTACCTACGGGAAACGACAATGGAGAAGCGAATGCGCATCCAGGTCTGGCAATCGGAGCGCATGGCCACCGTGGGCAAACTGACTGCGGGCCTGGCGCATGAAATCAACAATCCTCTCGGGGTAATTCTTTGTTATGCCAACCTGTTGCGGCAGACGATCATTGATCCGCAGCAGAACGCGGATCTGGAAATCATTGAGCGCCATACCCGGCAGGCCCAGCGGGTACTACAAGATCTGCTCAACTTTGCCCGGCCCAAGGCGGCCGGATCAGGCGTTGCCGACGCCGTGGCCGTTGCGTCATCAATATCCGAGGTGTTCTCGGTCCAGGCCGCCAAGAAAGAGGTGCGTCTTTCCCTTGATGTTCCGGTGCAGCCCTTGATGGTGCGCTTGGGGGTAGGGGAGATGGAACAGGTACTCAGCAATCTGATGATCAACGCGCTTGATGCCGTTGATGCCCAATCCGGTGAGATTCATGTCCAGGTGGCAGAGGCCGGAAGGGGCTTGATTCAGATTGAAGTCACCGACAACGGACCTGGTGTGGCTGACGGCAACGTTCCGCATATTTTCGATCCTTTTTTCTCCACCAAGGAGATCGGCGCCGGTACCGGACTGGGGCTGGCTGTCGTGTATGCCATGGTGACCGATGCCGGCGGCACTGTTGAGGTAGGCAGAGCACCCGACCTGGGCGGTGCTCGATTCACAGTGCTCCTGCCCGCGGCGGGTAAGCCGCCCCTGGAATCATAATTCCATCTGAAGAGCGCGAAACTATGACCACACTTTCCACACCAACTGCGACCGACAGCTCGAAAGGGATAGACATTCTCATCGTCGATGACGAGCAGGATTTCGCCCGCGGTTTGGCCCGGCTGGTTGCCGGTCGATTCACCGAGGCTCGGGTGGAAGTGGCGCAGAGCGGGAAGGAGGCCTTGCAGATCCTGACCGCTCGCAAGATGCATCTGATGATCACCGACTTGCGCATGCCCGAGATGAACGGCATGCAGTTGCTGGCCGAATCCATCAAGCTCCATCCCGACCTGAGCATGGTGGTGCTCAGTGCCTACGGAACCGTGGAAACAGCCGTGGAAGCGCTGCACGCCGGGGCCTACGATTTTCTCACCAAACCCATCGAGCCGGACCAACTATTCCGGGTGGTGACAAAAGGGTTGGAGCGGAGTCGTCTGCTCGAGGAAAACAGCCAACTGCGGCAGATCCTTTCCCGGCAGGGTTCCCAGGGAGAACTGGTGGGTGAAGGACCGGCCATGCGCAAGTTACGGCAGACCATCGCTGCCGTGGCTCAGTCCGATTATGCGGTGTTGATCCGCGGAGAATCTGGAACAGGCAAGGAACTGGTTGCCCAATTGATTCACCAGGCCGGTGCAAGGGCTACCCAGCCCTTTCTGTCGGTGAATTGCCCCTCCATCCCGGAAACGTTATTGGAGAGCGAACTCTTCGGCTATGTCAAAGGTGCCTTCACCGGAGCCGACAGAGACCATAAAGGGTTATTCTCCGCCGCCCACACCGGTACCATCCATCTGGATGAAATCGGTGACATCAGTCCCGCCGTGCAGACCAAGTTGTTGCGTTGCCTGCAAAACGGCGAGATTCGCCCTGTTGGCTCGAATACCAATCAGAGCGTGGATGTGCGGGTTATTTCCTCCACCAATCAGGATCTGGAAGCCTGTCTCACGAAAAAAAGCTTCCGGGAAGATTTATACTATCGCCTCAATGTCTTGACCCTGACCCTGCCGCCCCTGCGGGAACGGGTTGAGGACATTCCCTTGCTTGGTCAGTTTTTCCTTCGGGGAACCTGCAGGGAAATGGGCCTTGCCGAGAAGGAAATCTCGCCGGAGGTCCTACAGTGGATGTCGACTTGTCCCTGGCCTGGCAATGTGCGCGAATTACAGAATTTTGTCCGCCGGATGACGGTGTTCTGCGCCGGTGAGCGGATGGATATGTCCCTGGTACGTACAGTGCTCGAGGGCGGAAGCCGGCCTGATAATCAACAGGGCCGCGCCGTCGGGCCACAGGCATCCCTGGTTGCCTACAAGGAGGCCAAGGCCGAAGTTGTCAATGCCTTTACCCTGGAATACCTCAGGGATCTGCTGACCATGACCAAGGGTAATGTTTCCGAGGCGGCACGGATATCCGGCCTGTCTCGGGTGGCTCTGCAAAAAATTTTGGCGCGGACCGGCGAGGATGTTGCTGTCTTTCGGCGGCGCGACTCGTTTTAACTGCTTGTTTATGAGCACACGAGTGAGAGCGGGATGTGGACTGGCCGTTGGTTGGATACGTGAACACGACATTTTGTTCTCACGATAATAAAAATATACAAAGAAGGAGGCTGCATGAAACAAAAAAAGATGCGTAAATCGGGGGAGGGTGGAAGCAGGAGCAGCAGGGATCGGCTGGTTTTATTGTTTCTGTCCGGGAGAGGAATCCCGGAAACAGATGATTCAACTCAAGGAGTGTAAAAAATGGAAAACAAGAGTCTCTTTGGCAAATTACTGGCTATTATACCGGGATTGGCCGTCATGGTCGGCACTCTGTATGTGCTGCGTATCTATGTTGAACCATGGATGAAGGATGCCGTGGTCTTCGGCACAAAAGGGTGGCTGGTTCAGGTCATGAGCCTGAATTACATCCTGCTCTCCATCATCACCGGCATGCTCTATCGCAACATCCTGTTCGGAGGCAAGATACCCGGATGGGCAGAGGAGGGCTTCCGCACCACGCGTTTATTCATTAAGTCCGGCGTTATCATGCTTGGCACCCTGTATACCTTCGATAAGCTGCTCAAGGTCGGTGGAATCGCCATTACCCTGATCGTCACCTTTGTTTTCGGCACCGCCATTTTCATTTTATGGCTGGGTAAGAAACTGAATGCCGATCGTTCGCTCACCGCAACCATGGCTGCCGCCTGCGGCGTCTGCGGCGTCTCCGCCTGCGTGGCAACCGCACCCGGCGTCCGCGCTAAACCGGTGGACATTGCCCTTTCCATCGCCACAATTCTTGGTTTCGGCATCATGACCATGTTTGTCAGCCCCTTTGTCGGCAAGATGCTGTCCCTCTCCGACTACCAGTTCGGCGCCTGGGTGGGAACCGGCATCCTCAACTCCGGTCAGGTTCTCGCAACATGTCTTGCCTTCAATCCCGTCTTTGCGCCCGGCACCGCCGTTGCTTACGGTGAGATCTGGAACGTGGTGCGGGTTGTCTGCATCCCCTTTGTGGTCTTCTTCATCACCGCCTGGTACTGGAAGGGAGAAGCGGATGCTGAAAAACAGAGCCTCGGCTCTATTCTCGCCTCTAAATTTCCGGTTTTCGTCCTTGGATTTTTAGGCATGACCGCACTTTCCACAGCCCATGTTCTTGGCGCTGAAGGATCGGAAACCCTCCATCTCCTGCGCGACGTCATGGCATGGGTTTTTGGTATCGGACTAGTTGGCCTTGGCGCCTATATCGATATTCGCGAAATGAGGGCCGCCGGCGGTACACCTCTGCGCATCGGACTCATTGCCGGAACTGTCAAGTATATCCTGGCGTTGATCATCATCATGGCGTTCATCCCTAAAGAAGGGGCCTTTTAGGTCGTCGAAACAAGGAGACATATTATGTCCGACAAGAAAAAATCTCTCACTGTATTTAAAAGCGATCGGCACGAGGATGTGGCAGCTATTATTTTTTCCGGCCTCATTGTAGTCTTCGTCCTGACCTATATGGCGTACATCGTGCCGTCGGTAAAAATCAAACCGACCCAGGACGGTAAGCTAGTTGAACTTTTCGTGACCGAAGGCGTTGATATTAAGAAAGGGGATAAATTGTATTCCTTGGAATTGGTCAAAAAGAAATGGATTAATAACCAGATGGAAGAGAAGGTCGCGGTGGAGGCATTCACCGCCAAGGCCAACGGCAAGGTGCTCAAGGTAGCCGGTAAACCCGGTGACAAGGTAAAGAAGGGCAAGGAAACGCTTGTCGTTCTTGAACACGAAAAAGGGACTTTGCCCTGATGAAAATTCTGCTCGCTCTGGACGACAATCCTCGCACCGTGCATCGGGCCCTGGCCCTGGCCCGTGAGTGGGGGGCAACCCTCAACGCCCTGTTTGTCATCGACCAAACATGGGATGTGTTCACTGGCCATGACTGGCTTTCCGGGTGCAATGCCCGGATCGGCTTCCTGGAATACATGCAGTCCCTGGAAGAACAGGAGGCGGCGGCGACAGCCAAGTTGTATAAAGAACAGGCAGCCGATATTCCCGGTGAACTGTTGATTGCGTCTGGCGACGTAGTGGAAGAGATCCGCAAGGAAGCGCGAAATGGTTATGACCTGCTGATTCTCTCCAACCCCTTTACCCGCGGGTTGGAGAGAATGCGCGATACCGTCGGCAAGGTAACGAAAAAGCCGCCGTGCGATGTGCTGTTAGTTCTTGAAGAGGAACAACCATAACCGGCAGCCGCGGAGCAATCAGCGGAGCCGCGCTTCCTTCATAATTGGGGAGGATGGACTGGGGGCAACTCATTGAGTCGCCCCCATTTTGTCCATTCCCAATCACTGCTGCCGATTTCAATGGCCGCCGTATTTTCTTCCCGGCCTTTCCCAGCGCTATTTTTTGATCAATCCAAGAGTACCAACCCAGCCATCAACCCCATGACAGGCGCATCCTTTGCCGCTTGGTCAGGATCGATCTTGTCGAATGGCCAGCCAACGCTTTGGGCCAGGGCAGAGAAATTCACCCCGAGTGCGGAGATCGAAGGTCGGGCGAGATCAGGATGGCGGCAGGGCTGCTGCTTGTTTAGCACCACGCAGGCCTCTTCTGCCGCACAGAACAGCTCTTTGCAGGAACCGGCTGCCAGCCCCCGTGCTTGGAGCATGCCTCGGCTGCGAGCAGCTTTTTCCAGAGTGGCGGCGATCCGATGAATGGAGCGGGCAAGAGGCAAACGCTTGGTCCCCATTAAATCGGCAACCGGGGCGTCGATCTTAAAAACAAGAATATGCCGGTATGCCCGCAATTGTTTCCGGAAAACGGAGGGGTGCAGAGCATGCGGTGGGCAACCGGGAGCAAGGCCATAGCCGGGACAGCGCTGCGGCGCACCACATAAGGCGGCAAACCGGTCTTCCACGACCAGAGACGCCGCCGGGATGATCACCGCCGCTGTGGCCCCCAACGATCGGGCCTGGGCCATCAATTGTTCCATGATGCTTACCTCTGGGTGCCTGGTCGCAATTCTTCGATCTTGTGGCAACTCGGGCATTTTTCGTTGAACGAAATCGTCAATTTGTTGCAACAGCCTTGTTGCACACGGCCTTGTTTTTGGTTTCGAAGGGATGGCTGCGGCAATAGGCCTCGCGGTTTTGCTCAAAGGCCAGCAGGTGCGGGCCAATCGTCTTGCCGGTCAGCTCTGCCCCGAAATCACCTGGTAGCGCCGGAGAGGTTGCGGCAAACAGTCGTTCCAGAATCTGCTGCCCGACTTCGGCCCGGTAATGAGAATGCTCCCAGTAGTGCTGCATGGCCTCTTTGCCGGTTGCCTGGGGCACCGCCTCGGTGGTGATGGCGTTGAATCCGGAAAAATCCATCAGACGGATGTCGCAGCCTTCCTGCTTCCGGGCGTCAACCAGCTGCACCAGATCCTGTTTCCAGCGGTCCAGATCCTGCCAGTTTGTTTCCCAGTACGACAGCTCCGCCAGGGCATGCACCGGATGAAAGAAAAAGCGGAACGTGGTGCCTTGGCGGCAATAATCTCGAGTGACGGTGTCGAGTAACTGAAGAGCGGCTTGGACATTGTCCGGCGTTCCCTGGGGGTCACCCTTGCGGATAATCTTGTCAAACGCCTTGGGCGTGCCGCCTTCATCTGCCATGATGTATTCCAGGCACTGATCGGATTTATGTCCGTAGGTTGCCAGAATAGACAGGCATTGCTGTGCGTTGGGATCAACGAGGATTTTGACCGCATCTGAGGTCGTGGTCATGGAGATCGACCGCTTGACGTCCATCAGCAATCGTTTGAAAGGATACCACGGCCCTTGGGCCACTAGGTCGTCACTGAAATCGGTGTTGCCGGCTTTCTGCCTGAATTGCCAGCCATAATCCAAACCCCAGACGACAATTTCCGGCCGATGCAAGGCGCTTGTATGGGTGAGCATGCCGATGGTATCGCCTAAAGAAGCACCGCTGATCGCCAGATTGAACACCCGCTTGCCTTGAAAGAGAGGCGTGTCGGTGGGCAGGCCAATTTCTGCGCGCGAACTGCCGAGATACACCACTTCGGGCTGATAGCGGTAGACCGCATAGGTTTTCGCCCACGGCACTATTTTCTGCTGCGCCGGACTCAACCGCTTGAGCAATGGCGTATCCCACTGATGCAAATAATAGGGATCGATCAGATAATTACAGGTGACGACACCGGTAAGAAGGAGCAAGACCGTCAGGCCCAATGCCAGGAAATAGAAACGAAGGCTGGATGATGTGGATGCAGGAGCCATAATTACTTAAAATTGGGCGTAGATAAAATCTTGAGGTTTGTCCATGGACAGGATGCACAGAGCCAGGATGATGCCCGTTGCCACCCCCCAGCGGAGACCGGGCGACCATCGGACGGTAAAGAGGGAAGACGAAGCAGGTTTGTTTTCAAAACGGCTTTCCAGGTGCATGATTATTTCATTGGTGTTGGGCATAAAGAAGGCGATGAAGGCGCTGAGGGCCAACATGCCGTACCCTAGGAAATCGGCGGAAGGAGCCACGGAGAACCCGTTGCCGCCGGTCATGGCGACCAGCATGTTCAAGGCCGAAGTCACATCTGCGGCCCGGAAAAAGCACCAGGCAATCATAACCGCCAGAAAGGTCAGGGCGCGGTTGAAGAAGGTCATTGTTTTTCCGGGTGGTTCGACCCGGCTGCCCCTCAGGCTGCGCCATCCGTGCTGGATGCACAGATACAAACCGTGCAGCCCGCCCCAGATGACAAAGGTCCAGTTGGAACCATGCCATAAGCCGCCCAGCAGCATGGTCAACAACAGGTTGCGGTAGCGCGACAGTGGGCCGCTGCGGTTGCCGCCCAGAGGGATGTAGAGATAGTTGCGGAGAAATCGGGAAAGAGAAATGTGCCAGCGCAACCAGAAGTCGCTGACGCTGGCGGCCTTGTAGGGCGAATTGAAGTTGAACGGGATCTGGAAGCCAAAAAGGCGCGATACCCCAATGGCCATATCGGAATAGCCGGAGAAGTCAAAGTAAAGCTGGAAGCTGTAGGCAAAGACGCCCAGCCAGGCTTGCAATAACTGCGGATTATTGCTGCCGAAGGCGGCGTCGACCAGAGGCACCAGATTGTCGGCAATCAGCAGTTTTTTACCTAGGCCAAAGGCGAAAAGGGTCATGCCGACGGCAAAGTTGCTGCCATGCACCTGATAATTGCCCTTATCGGCAAACTGCGGCAGCATATCTTTATGATGCAGGACCGGGCCGGCTACGATGTAGGGAAAATAGGAAGTAAATAGAGCATAGTGAAGGAAATTGATGTCTTTCACCTTGTCATAATAGGCGTCAACCAGAATTGAAATCTGGGTGAAGGTGAAAAAGGAAATCCCGATGGGAAGGATGATCGTCAGCAGCCCAATATCCTGCGAAACGATGCCGTTGATGGTGGCGATGAAAAAATTGACGTATTTGAAATAGCCCAGCAGCACCAGATTGAACACCACTGCTGCCCACAGCCAGCCTTTTTTCCGCGAAGGCTGCGCGGCAACGATCCGTTTGCATGCATAATAATTGCCGCCCATCGACAGGAGCAGGATCGGCAGAAAGCGATAATCCCACGAACAGTAAAAAAAGAAGGAAGCGAGCAGCAGCCATATCGCGGCCCCCTTTTGACTGGTGCGCCCGAGGTAATAAAATCCCAGCAGAGTGACCGGAAGAAAGAGGAAAAGAAATTGAAAGGAATTGAAAATCATACGGTTACCTCGCGTCCATTTTAGCCGATAGCCCTTTTCTCTCGTAATCCATCACTCACTTGATCAAGCGGCGGCGCATGGTGGTCAGCCCCAGAAAGAGGAAGCAGAGGGTGAACACCAGCAGGTAGCCCAGGCTGAGCAGCGGGTTGGTCTCCACCAATCCCAGGCAGCAGTACCGGGCCAGTTCCACCAGATGGTAGAGCGGGAAGATCAGGGCTGCGGACTGGGCCCACCCCGGCAGTCCGGCAACCGGAAAAAAGGTGCCGCTGAAGAGAAACATGGGGGTGATAAAGAGAAAAATCGGCAAGTTGAACATGTCGATTGACGGGGTGATGCCGGTAAAGAACATACCCACCGCGCCGAAGGCCAGACCACCGAGGAAGGCCAGCGGCACGATCAGCAACCCCTGAGGAAAGGTGACGAAACCAAACAGTCCCAGAACCGCCATCATCACCAGGGCGGCAGCTGTTGCCTTGGTGGCGCTCCAGACGATCTCGGCGAGGATGATCTCTTCCAGCGACAGCGGCGTGGTCATCATGCCGTCAAAGGTTTTCTGATAGTACATGCGCACGAAAGAAGCGTAGGTGGTTTCGAAAAAAGAGTTGTACATAATCGAGATGCCAATCAGAGCCGGGGCCATGAACTGGGTGTAGGCGAGCGGTTTGCCGCCATAGGTGAGCCCCTGCACCAACCCTTGGAACCCGAGGCCGAAGGCCAGTATATAAAAGGCCGGCTCCAGCAGCGGCACCAGAAAATTAACCTTCCAGATCTTCCGGTAGACAATCAGGTTGCGTCGCCAGACGCTCAGGAAACGCCAGGAAATGTTGCTCATCCGGATCATTCGCGCAACTCCCTGCCGGTGAGGCGGAGAAAGACATCCTCGAGGCTGGCCGAACGGAAGGTGCATTGTTGGGAGTGAAAGGCGGAGCGAATCGCCTGTTCGATTTCAGCATTGCCGTTGTTGTAGATGACCAACCGCTGGCCCATCTCGTCAAAGCCGATGGCGCGTTCACCGAGAAATTGCCTGAGCTCCTGGTCTGCGCCGCTGATCTCGATGATTGAGCTGCCGACATGCGCTTTGATCAATCCGGTTGGCGTGCCCTCAACCAAAATCTTGCCGTTATCCATGATTACCAGCCGGTCACACAGTTGGGCCGCCTCTTCCATGTAGTGGGTGGTGAGAATGAAGGTTTTGCCCATGGTGCGCAGACTCTGCAACCGCTCCCACAACAGGTGGCGGGATTGGGGATCAAGGCCGGTGGTCGGCTCGTCGAGGATGATCAGCTCCGGATCGTTGATCAGGGCGCGGGCCAGGGTCAAACGCCGGGCGAGGCCGCCGGAAAGTTCGCCCACCTTGGCCTCTCGTTTTTTTTCCAAAGCAAAGAAGTGGAGCAATTCCTCGGCACGCTGGCGGGCCTCGCGCGCGGGGATGCGAAAATAGCCGGCAAAGACCAGCAGGTTGAGCACAACCGAGAGATCCGGGTCCAGGGTGTTATCCTGCTGGCAGACGCCGATGCGCGAGCGGATCTGCCGCCAGTCGGTTGTGACATCCAGGCCAAAGATGCGCAGGCTGCCCGAGCTGGGCGGGGCAAAGCCATACATCATGCGGATGGCCGAGGTCTTGCCGGCACCGTTGGGGCCAAGCAGGCCGAAGCATTCGCCGGGCTGCACCGCAAAGGAGATGCCGTCCACGGCGGTGAACCCGTCGTAGCGCTTACAGAGGTTGTCGACCTGAACGATCGGCGGCGCTGTCTCTTCCTGCATCGGCTGTGGTGGGGCCATCTGTTGGTCCATCTAAATCATATTCCTGTGTCGCAAGACGATTTCCAGGCTGCGATGGGCCGCCAGATACCGTGCATCTTCGGCGTAGGTGGTGGGATAGACCGGTGGCACCGGTTGGTGTTGTAATGTGCTGTCGACGTTGACAAAAGTAAAGAAGCAGGAATTGGACAGGGCCTTGGTGGTGCGGTCGCGGCTGATCCGTTCAATACCCGCTTCGACACAGACGAAACAGTCGTTGGTGTAGACGACCCGTGAGGTGAAGTGGAGTTTGTCGCCCATGCGCACCGGGTGAAAAAAATTGATCCGATTGACCGCCGCGATAATTGATCTGCTCGGAGCCACCAGTTCAGAGCAGATCGACGACAGCTCATAGGCCCGGCGGATCAGGTAGCCGCCGAAAATCTTTTGCGGCACATTCTCCTGCTCCGGATACATCCGCTCCCAGGCGTCGCTGGTCAGGCGGCGGCAAAGATGTCCGGTAAATCCTGGTTCTTCTTGGGCCAGATGGAGAGCCGTCATCATTTCATATTCTTCCCGGCTGGGCGGTTCAAGCTGGGCCGCCTGCTGCTGCCGGTATTCCTCGCGTCGGGCCAGCGCCTTGCCAGCCCGTCTTTTTTCGATCGGCTCACTGTATTCCAGCGGCGGCAGGGTCACGCTGACGACGTCGTCGCCATAACCGGAGCGGGCTACCATGGTGAAATAGCAGGAAGCAATATGCAGTTTCGGCTCACCAAGCTGTTCCACCCGGATGCCGACCTCCAGCGAACTGCGGCCGACATGGTTGATGCAGGCGGCAAAGGTCAGGTCCCGGTTTACATCCTCGGCATGCCGGATAACAATGTTGTCGATGGCTGCGGTCACCACCCGGGCATGGGGATGGAACTGAGTGACATAGCGCAGGGCGGTCTCCTCGGCAACCTTGTCGAGGATCTCAAGCAGCAGGCCAAAACGGATGTTGCCCTGGATGGGTTCATCCACAATCATGAAGTTGCGGCGCAGAACCGGGTCGCTGCCCAGGGCCAGGGTTTGGTGCAGGATGGTATCGCTGGGTCGGGTCATGGTCGTTCGCTCACGGTTTTCTCGACTGAAAAAAGGGTAAAGGAGGTGCATTCTGCCTGTGCCGATTCAGGGTAAGGAATGTGCTGTTTTTTTGCAAGCAGTATCTGGCTGCAGGGTGAAGGTATTATTTATATTAAAAATAAGAAAAACAATGGGTTGTAATTTGGATTATCTGCTGGATGCGATCAATGAATGCACCTGGCTTCCCCTGTTTCTGTCGCACCGCCAAGCGTTTTATGCCATGCAACCTGATCGCTGATTTGCTCCCGCCACCCGTATTCCTCTCGGCACGATATGTTTGTCTTTTATGATAGAAAAACAAAAAATTGAAGACCTGTATTGTAGATAATAAGAGTGGAGTCATGGAGCATATACTTCCTGTCTTGCCTTATGGATACGACGCCCTGGAACCGTATATCGATGCGCCGATCATGGAAATTCATCACCCTAAGCACCGTCAGGTGCACATCATCAATCTCCATACCGCGCATAAAGGTCAGGGAGTGCTCAGTGAACAGAGCTTCAATACCCTGCTGCGCAACCTCAACGAGGTGCCCGAGTCAATCCGGACGACCGTGGTCAGAAATCACAGTGGCGGCCATGCCAATCACAGTTTATTATGGCCGACCCTCAAAAAAGATGCAAACAAAGGCAGAAACAACCTGTCTGCGGCGTGGTCCTGGGGTGTGAGATTCCTTGATCTTCCCGAGAAAAACCCTTTCGCCAAGGTGGAGAAGTTTTCCTCTGGACAGCATGAAAAACACGTTGCGAAATCGGATGATTGCTGGAAAGTCTTTCACGTCATCAATGGCGATCAGGACAAACTGATGCTCTACTGCTCTTTGTCGCCCGGAGCCCGGAGGGATGAGATTTTCCGCCTTACCTGATCGGATGTCGATTTCTTTGGAAAGAGAGTCCGGTTGTCCTGGCGGAAGAACAAAATCGGTGAATGGCGTTCTCGGTGGCGTCAAGGATGACGTGATTGAATGGTTCTTGCGGCACAATAAAAGGTTGTCTGGATCACAGGAACACGTTTTCGTCAGCCAGTGCAGCTTGTCTATGAGTTCCGCCGGCACTGGTTAAAACGGCTATGTCGAAAAGCCGGAGTCAAACCATTTGGTTTTTATGGAATTTTGCACCTTTTCGCTTCGATGCTGGCAGCTCAGGGCGTACCACTTGTTGAGATTCAATACATGCTTCGCCATGCCAACTTGGCGACGACTCAACAGTACATTCACAGGCTGAAAAAAAGAAAACCGGGAAGTGCTCGCGGCACTCCCCGGTTTAACTGATTCCGAGAAAAATATTTCAAAAGTACATCACCAAGCTCTCGGATTATGAGCTTAACAGCTAACTAGCTGGTAATACTTGGTGACCCCAAGGGGACTCGAACCCCTGTTGCCGGCGTGAGAGGCCATCAAGGGTAGTTCAAGGCGCTACCACCCAACGCATTTCAATACTTTAGGTGTATCTTCTGTCTTTAATAAACATCGTGATTCACGAAAAAGGCCCCCAGCGAGGCCCCCATCAATGGGTCAATAGCGGGGTGACTTTTAACGTGAATTTTTGCTGCTCTACTTTCCACAGATCATAGGCCATCTGATGGCCCATCCAGCTTTCAGGGCTACCGCCAAAAGCCATAGAGAGTCGAAATGCCATTTCAGGAGAAATACCAGCCCTTCCATTTATTATTTTGGAAAGTGTTTTGCGGCTTACGCCAAGTGCAACAGCGGCCTGGGTAACAGATAATCCCATGGGATGAAGCCATAGCCCGCTAAGAATTTCTCCCGGATGTGGAGGGTTATGCATTCTCATTATGTCACCTAGTGATAGTCTTCATAGTCCACGATTTCAGCATCGCCGTTTTCAAAACGGAAAGTAATGCGCCAATTGGCCTGTACCGTCACGGCCCAAGTACTCCTTCTCACGCCTTTAAGTTCATGAAGAGCTAAAGAAGGAATTTGCATATCTTCGACAACCCTGGCTTGATTCAATTGGGCAAGAATAAGTCGCAAACGTTCAGCATGTTTGGGTTGGATACCAGCTTTGTTGCCAGATAGGAAAAATTTTTTCAGCCCCTTATGGGCGAAGCTCTTAATCATGTTTAACTGTAACCACTAGGTTCACAAACGGCAATGGATTTCATTAAATAGTTACCGGTTTGAGAGGCCGGGAAATAGCGCATCTCTTCAAGTCTTTTCTCATTCTTTCAATCAGTTAAAAGCTGTGCCTTACCCTAGTTTTCCGATATTTCTTCCTAAAAAGTACATCAATAGTACATCGGTTTATGCCAGAGAACGTGCCTTTAATAGCGCAATTGGAGCGAAGCGTTGCATGTTTCCGCCGTCCTAATCAATCGTTCTGCGCAAAGCCTCTATATACTCACCTATTTCAACCTACTCGACCGGTGCAGGCAAACCATAGTCGCAGAATGGTGCAATCAATCTCTCTTTATCTCACATTTGGTTTAGCCGCCAAGAACAGGAAAAAGCTGCTTGAGACCATTAGCAATGAACTCCACCCCCATAGCGGCC
>JBBQCO010000022.1:0-35569 GCA_038318785.1 Desulfobulbales bacterium
GGAGCGGACCGGCGATCGCAAGAGCTTTACCCTGCGTACGCTGGAGGTCAAGGGCAGAAAGGTTGACCAGGCGAGTGCGGGACAGACGGTGACAATCAAACCCGCCGATATCGAACCAGGGAGTCTGCGCCAACCCTTCCATGGGATTCTTTTTCGGGTTGATGTCAGCGGGCGGTCGGAAAGAAAAGATTCGGCCTTAATGCGCAGTGCGGCGCACCTGCAGCTGCCGCCACCCGATCCAGCGACACTGGAGAAGCTGCTGTCGGCTCTTGCCATGGGGAGTGGAAATAAGTCGGATGCGGGCCGGCGAGTTTCCGGCCGGCGGCAATCCGGTCAGGGAAACTTAGGTCGTGAGCGATCTGTTTCGCCGGAATGGTGGCTCAAAGTGCATTCCTTTGAAGCGCTGGCGCAACGCTATCCCTTCACGGTCACCAGGGTGCTGCTTGATCTCAACAAACGCAATGTCGAGCATTTTCTTCTGCCCCGGCAAAAGAGCAAATCCAGGCAGCCATCGCTGGTCTGGTCTTTGCCGCCCATTCTTGGTGAAGAGCAACTGCCCTGGTATCGTGATGCCGTGCAGCAGCTCCGTCTCCATGGGGCGGAACATTTTCAGGTCAGCCATATTGGACAGATGGCCCTGTTTGCTGAGGCAGGGCAAACAGAGTCCGAGAAAAACCTTGCAATATACGGGGATTTTACCTGCAACGTGCTGAACAGTGCCGCCTTGCGGATGTATGCGACAAGCGGATTGGCCGGAGTGCAGTTTTCCTTGGAAACCGATCGAACAACCCTTGCTGCCGCCTTGGCCCATTTTCCCAGGCCCGAGCGGTCCCCAGGGGCGAAGGGGATGCGGGTCGGGATGTATGTGTATGGCCGGCCGCCACTTTTTTCTGCGCGATTGGATGCCCCTCACTTTCAAGGGCAACGGTCCTTTGTCAGTCCGCGCGGCGAACGGTATTATCTCGACCGCCGGGACGAAACCCTGTATGCCTTTTCCCACACAACTTTTTCCCTATTGCAGCATGTGGATGAATTGACGCATATGGGGGTTGATTACTTCGTTGTTGACGTCAGCCACGGGCAACCAAAAAAGGAGTGTGGTGAGGTCACCGCACTGCTCAGCGGGCGAGGTGAATTACCCTCTGTTTTTTCCGGCAACTATGCTGGTACACTGTCGTGAAATAGGGTAAAAGCGGGTCCTGGGAAAGCAGGTGTCCTGCTTTCATGTACTTTTTCGGTTTTTTTTGAATTAATCCCTTTTTTTACATGAACAATAGAGTCCTTTTTTCGAAACTTCAGGTGGTCCTGCGGCCATACCATGCGAAATTGTTGATCGCCATGGTTGGCATGATTACGGTGGGTGGGTTTAATGCCCTGCAAGCCTACATGGTCAAACCCCTGCTTGATGAGATTTTTTTTAATCGGAACGCCCATCTGCTGAACCTGCTGCCCTTAGGCCTTCTCCTTATCTTTTTTATCAAGGGTATTTTTTACTTCGTTTATTCGTATCTGCTTGAAAAAGTAGGGCAGAGCGTCATTCGTGATTTGCGGAATAAAATTTACGCCCACCTGCACGATTTGCCGCTCAGTTTTTTCCACAAGCATCCCACCGGCGAGTTGATTTCACGAATAATCAATGACGTCAGTATGCTGCAATCGTCGATCTCCCATGCGCTTATCCGCATGCTTCGCGATTTTTTTTCCGTGATTGGTTTGCTCGCCGTTATTTTTTATATGGATTGGCGCTTGGCTTTAGTCTCATTGCTTTTTCTCCCCATGGCAGCGGTCCCCATTGTTGTATTCGGAAAGAAGTTCAGGAAGATCAGCACAACGTACCAGACAAAAATTGGCGAGGCGACTAGCCAGCTGCATGAAACCATCGCCGGGGTGCGGATTGTTAAGGCCTTTGGCATGGAATGGTTTGAAAAAAGACGCTTTGCCAAGAAGATGCAGGGTGTCATGGACACCCTGATGCTGGAGACCCGCTATAGCTGTCTTTCCCACCCCATGATTGAATTTCTCGGTGGCATCGGCATCGCAATGATCATCTGGTTCGGCGGCGGGCAGGTCCTTCAGGGGCATTCAACCCCGGGAGCCTTTATGTCCTTTCTCACCGCGTTGATTATGCTCTATGAGCCGTTGAAGGGCGTCAGTAAAATTAACACAACCATTCAGCAAGGGCTGGCTGCGTCCACGCGGATTTTTTCCTTGCTCGCTCTTCGTCCGGAAATTGGTGAGGCACCCGATGCCCTTGAATTGCCGCCTTTTAGCCAGAGCATTACCTTTTCCGATGTCAGTTTCCAATATGAAGATAATCCGCCGGTGATTAAGCACCTCAATCTTCGGGTGAACCGGGGCGAAGTCCTGGCCGTGGTGGGGCCGAGCGGCAGCGGCAAGACAACCCTGGCTAACCTGATTCCACGATTCTACGAGATCAGCCAAGGTGCTTTGCGGATTGATGATATCGATATCCGGCAGGTTACCTTTGCCTCTCTTCGTCGGCAAATGGCTCTGGTTACCCAGCAGACCATTCTCTTTAATGATACGGTCCGCAATAACATCGCCTATGGCCGTGACGATTGCCCGGAAGAAAAAATAATCGAGGCTGCTCGGTCTGCCTATGCCTTAGATTTTATTCAGGAATTGCCCCAAGGGTTTGAGACTGTTATCGGTGAGGCGGGTGCCCGGTTGTCCGGTGGCCAGCAACAACGAATTTCCATAGCCCGTGCTTTGCTCAAGGATGCGCCGCTCCTGATTCTCGACGAGGCGACCTCCGCTCTTGATACCGAATCGGAACGGGAAGTACAGAAAGCCTTGGAGAATCTGATGCAGAACCGGACAACTCTTGTCATCGCCCATCGGCTGTCAACAATTCAAAACGCCGATCGGATCATTGTCCTCAAAGACGGGCAACTGGTTGAGGAAGGGAGCCATGACCAACTGCTTGCTCTCGGAGGTGACTACAGCGCTCTGTACCATTTACAGTTTGCCGCCGACCCGGAAAAGAGCCAGGAGCAGATGTGATGATGCAGCCACGGTTTGGGCAAATGCAATTCTGGCTGCTCTGGCTGCTCGCCTTTTCTCTGCCTCTCTCAACCTCGGCGGTCAGCGTGACCGCTGTGCTGATTACCGTTTGTTGGATGGCGGAAGGGAGGTTCCGTGAAAAATTTCAAGAGATTGTCACTAGCCCGCTGTGCATTGCCGTTTTTGTCTATCTGGGGGTGTTGCTCATCGGTCTCTGCTGGACCGACTCCTTTGCAGACGGTGCGCAGGCAATCCGGAAGCAGTGGAAGATCCTTCTGGCCCCTATTTTTTTAACGGCCATCCGATGGGAGCGGCGCTGGTGGTATGTCACGGCCTTCATAGTTGGAGTGACGGCCACCATGGCTGTGGTTTCCCTGGACGCTGTTGAGCTGTTGCCCGCGATCACTCTTTTTTCCCATCCTATTCAGTTTGACACAGAGACTGTTCAACTGCAGTACACGCCGATGCTCGCCTTGGCCATCTATCTTCTCCTCCACCAGCTTCTGTGGGGAGGAATGAAAGGGGGGCGGTGGTGGGGGCTGCTGGTCCTGGCCGCTGTACTGATGATCCATCTGTTCGCCGCCCGCGGGCGTGCCGGGCACGTAGCCTTTTTCGTGTTCATGGCCTTGCTGCTGTTTCAGTACTATCGGCGGAATGTGACCAAGGCGGTCATTCTGGCGGTGTTGTTGTTTCCTCTCATCTTTTTTATCGCCTATCGCATCAGCCCGGTTTTTCATGATCGAATGACAGCGATCCAGCACGACCTCAAGACATTGGATGAAAACCCGGACACTTCCGTTGGCCTGCGGCTGCATTATTGGAATATTTCTTGGAAATTAATCAGGGAATCGCCGTGGATCGGTGTGGGGACAGGCGATTTTGGCCGCGCTTATGCCGAAGTGAACTCCCAGATGTCGCCCGCTGTGCCCCCTACCAACAACCCCCATAATCAATATGTATTTGCAACCGCACAGCTCGGTGTGCTGGGGCTTTTGAGTGTATTGGGGCTTTTTTTCGTCCATTTCCATCATGCCGTTCGGGTGGCCGATGGATGGGAGCGTATCCGGATCGCCTTTCCAGTGTTCTTTTTAGCAATCATGTGTTTCGAGTCCTATCTCAATCTCGCGGGTACTGGCTTTCTGTTTTCCTTGATGAGCGCGATTCTTTTTAAACAGGCGCCCGCCGAACAGGGGCAAGTTCCCGGCTCGCGGCCTCCGGGTGACGGGAAAAAATACTGGCTCATTTTTTCCTATCGCGCCAATATCCCTGGATCCGCCTGTTCGCAGCACATCGATGATCGACTGCCGTTCTTAGAACAGACTGGCATTACGCCGATTCTTCTCAGCGGTCCGATTGGTCGACGGTGCAAAGGGTATCGGCATTATCAGAGCTGGTCCCTTGCCCCTTCCGGCCTTCGATTTGAGCTTCGCCATCTCCTCCGCCGCCATCTTTCCCGGCGCTGGCAGTTCAATCTGGCGGAAGTACTGCTTCTTCCGCTCCTGCCTTTTTATCTTCTGGAAAAAATAGTGATCAATTTGGAGAGTGAGTGGTCATGGTTTGTTGGCGCCACGGTGCGGGGCTTCTTTCTCCAGCGCCGTTACCAACCCCAAGTCCTCTATTCCACCGGCGGCTCGGCTTCAGCGCATCTGGCCGCCCTCATGCTCCATCGAAATCCGTCGATGAAATGGATCGCCGAGGTTCAAGATCCGCTGGTGCACGAGGATTGGCCTCGCAGCCAAAAGGTATTTCGGCTGTATCGATGGCTGGAGAATCGGATTTCTGGCAGGTGTGACGCTTTTGTCTTTCTTGCTCAGCAAGCTATGGAGAATGCCCGACACCGGGTTGGCGACCATTTTCCCGGGGTCGTGATATACCCTGGAGCAACGATGCAGCGGTTGGCAAAAGCGTATGTCAAGGATGAGGTGTGCCGTTTTTCCCATTTCGGATCACTGGCCGGGAGCCGTAATCTGGTAGTGTTTTTTGAAGCACTGCAGCAACTTCTCCTCTCCCATCCAGAGGAAGGTCGGCGGGTCCGGCTCGATATCTACGGTTCGTTTGATACCGTATCAAGACAATGCATGCTTAAGCTGCGACTTGACTCTTTGGTGACCTGTCATGGTCTGATCGACCGGCAGAAGGCCCTCTTGGCCATGGAGGCGGCTGATTGTCTGCTCCTTATTCAGAATATCAGTGAATTTTCTTCGGAAACCATTCCCTCGAAGGCGTATGAATATTTTCTCAGCGGGCGGCCCATTCTCGGCTTGATTCACCAGAACAAGGAGCTGGCAACCATGCTCCAGGCGCAATCCCATTTTGTGGCGTCAGCTGATGATCCTGCCGAGGTCAAGGAAGTCTTGCGGCAGATCCTGGCAGTGCACAGGACCTCCTCTTTCTGCTGGGAGAGCCAACATACCCCCTCGTACACCACGGAACGAGCGGTCAAACAATTGGTCGCCCTTGCCGATTTAAACCACCCAGCTGGCTTCCCTGAATTCGTCGACCGGAGCAATGAGATATAAGCAAAGGCGTGGTTGCGGGTTACCATGAGTTATAATGCACCCTCCCCTCTTGGGGTGATGGGCTGCCTCTTGCTGCAGGGGAGAAATTTATTATGATATGGAGGAGATCACTTTGAACAGAACCCTTGACTATAAAGGCGTCCAATGACACGACCCGTGGTCCTGATCGTTTTCGGAACACGACCCGAAGCCATCAAAATGGCTCCGGTAGTCAAGGCCTTGCAGTCCTCGCCCCAGTTGCAGGTGAAGATCTGCGTCACCGGGCAGCATCGAGAGCTGCTTGATCAGGTGCTGGACATTTTCGCGATTACTGCTGATGATGATCTCCATGTTATGGAGAACGATCAGAGTCTGGTTGCACTGACCGCCCGAGTGCTGCTCAAAATCCAGGGCGTGATCGAAGAGCGAAAACCGGCATTCATCCTTGTCCATGGAGACACGGCGACGAGTATGGTGGCGGCTTTGGCCGGCTATTATGCCGGCATTCCGGTAGGCCACGTTGAAGCAGGCCTGAGAACCGGGAATAAGCAGCAGCCCTTTCCTGAAGAAGTGAATCGGCGGCTTACAGCGGTTCTTGCCGATTTGCATTTTGCCCCGACTGAACAGGCAAAAAACAATCTCCTCCGCGAAGGGATCGCGGAACAGATGATCAAGGTGACCGGAAACACGGTGATTGACGCCCTCTATGCCATGGTCAGGCGCATCGATAGTGATCGTGCACTGAAAGCAGAGTTGCAGTCGAGATTTGCCATGGTGGACAGCTATGCCAAAATGGTGCTGATTACCGGGCATCGGCGGGAAAATTTCGGTCAGGGATTCGAAAATATCTGCCGAGCGATCGTTCGCCTGGCGCATGATCATCCGGAGGTAGCTTTTATCTATCCCGTGCATCTCAATCCCCAGGTGCGGCGGCCAGTGGAGATGATTGTCGGCGCGGTGGCACGGAGCAATATCTTTCTCATCGAACCGGTGGATTATTCGAGTTTTGTTGAATTGTTACGCCGTTGTTATCTGGTGCTCACCGATTCCGGCGGGATTCAAGAAGAGGCCACTGCTCTGGGGAAGCCGGTGGTGGTTATGCGTGCAACCACCGAGCGTCCTGAGGCTTTGCTTGCCGGTACTGTTGAGCTGGCTGGCAGTGACGAAAAACAGATTGTCGGTGCAGTGTCCAGGTTGTTGGTAGATCAGGTTCGCTACCAGCGGATGAGCCGGATTTCCACCGCCTATGGCGATGGGCAGGCGGCAAGCCGCATTGCCAGCCATATCAGCGAATTTCTGCAGAACCATGCAAAGTGCTCCCATGGTCAGAGTCGTCGATAGCATGGAACTGCACGATAAACGCATACTGATCATCAAGCAGAGTTCGTTGGGAGATGTGATCCACACCTTTCCTTTGGTCCATGCCTTGAAACGCCGATATCCCACCGCATTCGTCGGTTGGGTGGTGGAGCGGGGTTTCGCTTCGCTGGTGGGCCAGGATAATGCGGTGGATGTCGTTCATCCCATCCATATCCCCTCCACCAGTGATCCGCAAGCGGGCAGATGGGCCCATTGGCAAGCCTTTTTCGCCACCCTGGTCACCTTGCATCAGTTACGGCGGCAATTCCGGCCGCATCCTTATGACATGGTCCTCGATCTGCATGCCTCTTTTCGCAGCGGCCTTCTCGGGCTGACCAATCCGGGAGGTCGCCGGGTCGGTTTTGCAGATGCACGGGAAGGCAACACCTGGTTTCAGCACCGGCTTGTGGACAATATCGATAACCATGAGCATGCGATTGCAAAGAATTTGCTTTTTTGCAGGGTATTCGATTGCGAGGCGGAGGCGGAGGATTTTTATCTCTGCACAAGTCCGGAGGACCAGGCGCGGGTCGGCCGTTTCCTTGGAGAGGCGGGGATTGCCACCGATGACCGGGTTGTCTACGTCAATCCCACCGCCCGCTGGCAATCAAAGTTTTGGCTGGCGTCTCGCTGGAGCGAACTCTGTGATCAACTTCTGGCGGCGGGTATCCAGCCGGTTTTTGGCGGAAGTGGCGGTGAGCTGCCTTATATCAGCGAGATTACCGGGGCAATGGCCGGAAAAGCCGTGGTCGCCGCCGGCCGGCTGAGCCTGACCGAATCGGTGGCCCTGATGAAAAGGGCTGCCGTGTATGTGGGGTTGGATACAGGGCCCATGCATATTGCCGCCATGACCGGTACCCCGGTTGTGGCTTTGTTTGGGCCCACGCACCCTGAGAGAGTCGGCCCGTAT
Source organism: Desulfobulbales bacterium (assembly GCA_038318785.1). Classification (GTDB taxonomy): domain Bacteria; phylum Desulfobacterota; class Desulfobulbia; order Desulfobulbales; family Desulfobulbaceae; genus Desulfobulbus. Next base: position 7,792 of record JBBQCO010000022.1, read on the forward strand.
GGGGTGAAAAATGCAGTGCTTCAGGCGGAAAATCTTGATTGTCTTTGTTGCCGAAAAAGAGCCTGCGATCATCAACGCTGCATGCGGGGTATTGCCGTTTCGACTGTTTATGATCGGGTCATGGCCTTCTTGGAGCCTGTTGCTGCTCCATAACTGGTTGAAGGGGAGGAGAAGCTGGCGGGGTCCAATTGGCTTGGAGTTCGTGTAGTTTAGCGTACTTGTAGAACGTTCCTTCGAAATTATAGAAGGCGATGATGAATCCAGGCCAACCGTCCATGAGGCCACGTTTGAGAATATACATGTGGAAAAAGGACCAGAGGCCATGCCCTAAGGCTGTCCAGAGTGAGCAATTCCGGCGACCGCTCAGTGCAAGCTTTTCGGCACCTAGCGTCGAATACTTATTCGCCTTGTGGACGAGTTCTTCAAGTTTCTTAAACGGAAACTGCCAGATAGCGTTGTGCAGATAAGCGACCGGCCGTTTGGTGACAACGGTGAATTCTTCATGCACCGGATCGTTTTTAAACACCAAGGCGCCCTTTTTAAAGAGCTGCGGTTGGCGATAATCGGGGTGAAAACCGGAATAACGGATCCAGCGCCCCATGAAAAAATTTCGGCGGGGGACGTAGTAGGCGTCCGCTTGTGGATCCTGCAGGCAGGCAAGAATCTCATCCCGGACCTCGGGCGTACAACGCTCATCGGAATCCAACGAAAAGATCCACTCATGGGAGCAGATTGCCATGGCCTGATTGCGGAGGTCGCCGAATCCCTGAAAGGGAATCTGCACCACCCGAGCACCCAACTTCTCCGACAGAGCAACGGTGTTGTCCTGGCTGTACGAATCGGCTACAACGATTTCATCAGCCCACAAGACTGAGTTAATGGCATCGCAGATTTTATCGGCCTCGTTATAGGCAATGATATAGACGGAAATTTTCTTCATGCTTGGCGGACAACCTGAGACGGGCGAGCTTTGTTGGCACTGGCGAGCTGCACAACGATGCGATCGGTTTTATGCAGCCGTTCCACCAACGTACGAAACAGATACTTGGAGACTTCCGGGTATTTTTCGATCAGTTCCGCCAGCTTGTTTCCCGGATAGCGTTTGATCGTGCAACGACCCACCGAAATGATTGACGCTGACCGCGGCTCCTCCAGAATGGCAGCCATTTCACCGAAGTACTCGCCCGGCTCAGTGATTTCCGCAATCTTTTTCCCGGAACGGAGCACGGCCACCTTTCCCCTGATCAATTTGAAGAAATCTTTATCCTTGTTTCCTTCCTGAATAACAACATCCCCGTCCTCGTACTCCTCAACATCCGGGTTGACCAGATAAGCCGGCAGGCTGTCTTCATGGGCCACGGTGCGTTTCTGGACTTCTTCCAGGCTGGTGACGCCTTCGCGGGCTTTTTGCAATCCGGCCTCACGCAGGGTAAACATCCCCTCCTGCATGGCAACTTTACGGAGTTGCTCCTCGGACACCTCGGCCTGGATGGCCTCGGCCACTGCTTCGGTGACCTCCATGAGTTCGAAAAAGCCGACCCGGCCCCGGTAGCCTAAGCCGTTGCAGTCCGGGCATCCTTTGGCCTTGAACAGATTCAACTCGTCCAGTTCGCTTTCCTTGAAACCAGCAGCCAGCAGAGCACGATGATCATATTGAGCTGGAGTTTTGCATTTCAAACATAATTTTCTGGCTAGACGCTGGGAAAGCACCATGGTGAGCGAGGAGGCCAGGATATAGGATGGGATGCCAATATCCACCATACGGCTGACCGTGGCCGGTGAATCGTTGGTGTGAAGGGTCGAAAAAACCAGATGGCCGGTCATGGCGGCCTTCATGGCAATTTCCGCGGTTTCGATATCGCGGATCTCGCCGACCATAATGATGTCCGGGTCCTGGCGGAGAAAGGCCTTCAAGGCCGCAGCAAAGGTCATGCCCACTTCGGCGTTGACGTTGACTTGGTTGATACCTTTGAAGTTAAATTCGACAGGGTCTTCCGCAGTCAAAATCTTGATGTCTTCGGTGTTCAGCGAGTTCAAAGCGGAATACAGCGTAACCGTCTTACCCGAACCGGTCGGCCCGGTCACCAACAGCAAGCCTTGCGGGCGCTCCAGGCAACGCCTCAGGGCAGCAAAGGTTTCCACAGTGAAGCCAAGTTTGGTGAGGTCGACGTTGAGGGAGTCCTTGTCAAGGATACGAAGAACGATGCCTTCGCCGTAGAGGAGCGGCAGGGTGGAAACCCGGAAATCAACCGCCTTGTTCCGGCCCAGGCGGATTTTGATGCGGCCGTCCTGGGGAACGCGCCGCTCGGTGATATTGAGTCCCGCAAGAATCTTCATGCGAGCGGCCATGGCGTTTTTAATGGTCAGCGGCAGGTTCATCGATTTGAACAGAGCACCATCCTTACGATAGCGGACCTGCATGGTCTTTTCAAACGGCTCAATGTGAATGTCGCTGACGCCATCTTGGACTGCTTTCACCAGAATGCCGTTGACCAATTTAATGATAGGCGCATCAGAGGCGGAAAATTGCTCAAAGCCGCCCTCTTCGGCCCCACCGCTCTCGATCTCAAAATCCTCGGCGGCATCGGAAACCAGGGCGCCAAAATCGTCGACCTGGGTGACGGTGTCTTCCTCGCCCTCCGGTTCGAATTTAAAGAAGGACTGATGCTCTTCGTCACTGATATGATAGTATTTTTTATACGCCTCAATGATATCCTTGCCGGTTGAGACGCAGACGTTAAGGTTCTTCTGGACAAGATCCTGCAGTTGTTCGACATCCAGAGTGTCGGTGGGTTCCGCCATGGTCACTTGCAGGGTGTTGCCGGCAAGTCGCAGAGGAAAGGCCATGAAGCGTTTGGCGGCTTCGTAGGGGAGCAGGCTCAGGGCTTCTTTGCTCGGCGGTTCCTGATCGATGACAACCAAAGTGTAGTTGTGCATCCTGCTGAGGAAATTGGCGATGGTGTCGCGTTCAATCGCACCGCTTTCGAGAAGGATCCGGCCTAGTCGTTCTCCGGTTCTCTTCTGAGCGACCTTGGCTTCCTCAAACTGGGTTAACGTTATGTAGCCAGCTTTGCTCAGCAGTTCGCCGATTTTCAGTTTGCCCGCTCCTGACTGGTCTTTGACCGTCCTTTTCATGGAGCTTTTGTGGGCGTCTGTCATTTGTTGTCCTAGTTTGAGAGCCATGTGTGTGGTGAGGTCCCCGGAATCGAATAGAAGGTATTTTTTCGGTATTGTACAACAAATGAAAGAGCGGGTCAAAAAAGAACAAGATTTTTAAGGAATGGTGATTGCCGGAGAGAAAGAGTTGGTCAGTATCCCCCATTGTATTTGGGAAAAAACTTTTCCGGCCCTGTTTGTCCGCTGGAGCAAGGAATGTTCGCTAATTACTCAAGGTATCAGCGAAAAAGGGCAGGATAGCGGTTCTGCAAAGTGTGGGCAAGTGGAATCATGACCTCGCGCATCGATGGTTCGGCGGCCGGGGAGGTGCGCAGGGAAAGGATATGTTGCCATTCAAGGAGATTGGTGTAGACGATAATTTCGGTTTTGCAGGAATTGGGCAGAACTGTCCGAGCCGCCTGGGGTGATGAGGTCTGGAGAAGACGAAAATACTGGGCTTCCATCGCCTCCATGGATTGTTGCCAGACGGTGAACTCCTCGCTTTGCTCTTCGAAAAAGACGGGTTTGATAAAGCTCACTTCGTTGCCGAATTTGTCAGCGGAATAGCGGCAATATCGCTGGCTTTCCTGCAGAAAGGTGCAGGGACGATGGCGAACCAACTCATGGGTGACGGCCCGGTTGACAATGAACTTGACCGCCAGATACCGATGCTTGGCCTGCAGCGGAGCGGCAAGCTGTTCCACATCCTTGAGAGCCATTTTGGCAATGGTAACTCCACCAATCCTTTCCGGCGTATCATTGATGGGCAAGGTTTCGAAAAAGTAGGGATGCTCCTCTTTCAGGTAGAAGGCGATGGCACGGGAGAGCCTATCTTCGGGGTGAAAAAGCAGCATCTCGCGAAAGGTCCGGATGGAACCGGTGATCAGCAACCGATTGCCTTCCAGGCGGTCGATCTGCAAGAATTTGGGTTGGAGTGAAAAGAGGGCTTGAATCGGATCTGGAGTGGCGCAGGTAACGACCAGGGTGAGGACTCCCATCTCTAGGACGGAATTGTGCCCATTCTCCGCCATCTTCCTGACAAAGGGAATGGCAGAGCCGCTGTCGATCCGATTTTCACTCTTATAGCAAATGCGGCCGCAGAATTCGATGCGGACCGGCAGGCTCTGCTGGTCAAGTTCATCAAGAATTGTGAAGCTTGGCTCAATTATGCGCATGGGCGGATGGACAGAGAAGTTGGGGATAAAAAAAGGCGCCGCCGGTTAAGGGAGGTGGCACCGGAGCGGACATTCCTAATTTTCCTCCCAGAAGGGAGACATGGCGCGGAGCTTGGCAATGATAGCCGGCATTTTTTCGAGGACAAAATCGACCTCTTCCTCAGTGTTGTACACCGAGAGGCTGAAACGAATGGAACCGTGCGCCGCAGTAAACGGCACGCCCATGGCCCTGAGTACATGGGAGGGTTCCAGGGAGCCGGAGGTGCAGGCGGACCCGGAAGAGGCGCAGATGTTGTACTGGTTCATGTGCAGAAGGATGGACTCGCCTTCGACATACTCGAAACTGATGTTGGCGGTATTGGGCAGGCGTTGTTCAGGGTGACCGTTGAGCAGGGACTTGGGGATCGTCGTCAGTAACCCCTTTTCCAACTTGTCGCGAAGCGCCCGCACCCTTGTGTTTTCTTCTTCCATCTTTTCAGCTGCCAGTTTGCAGGCCTTGCCCAGGCCGACAATGGCGGCAACATTTTCCGTGCCGCCCCGGCGTCCATGTTCCTGATGTCCGCCGTTCAAGAACGGAACAAAAGGTGTGCCCTTGCGGACGTACAAGACGCCGACCCCTTTGGGGGCATGGAGCTTGTGGCCGGAGATGGAAAGAAAATCAATTGCCGTTTCCTTGAGGTTGATCGGGATTTTGCCCACGGCCTGCACTGCATCGGTATGAAACAGAATACCGCGTTCCTTGGCGATTTTCGCCATTTCCTCCACCGGGAAAATGACCCCGGTCTCGTTGTTGGCCCACATCACGCTGACAATAGCGGTTTCATCGGTGAGGCTGTCCTTGAACCGTTGCAGATCCAGGGTGCCATCCGCGGCGACCGGCAGGCGGGAGGTGTGATATTTGCGTCCGGTAAAAATTTCCAAACTGTCACACAAATTTTTAACAGCCGGGTGTTCGACCCTGGTGGTGACCACGTGGTTTTTTTCGGGATAGCTCTGGATAGCCGAGAAAATAGCTGTGGAGTCGCTTTCGGTGCCGCAACTGGTGAAGACGATTTCTCCAGGATGGGCGCCGAGCAGATCGGCGATTTCCTGCCGAGCCTGGTTAATTGCCTGGCCGACCTGACCGCCGAAGGTATGCATGGACGAGGGATTGCCGTAGAACTCAGTCAGATACGGCATCATGGCATCCAGCACCTCCGGGGCGATCCGGCTGGTGGCGTTGTTGTCCATGTAGATAACCTGCTCAGATAATCCAGCCATCACTTATCCTCCTCAACGATCAGGCTGTCGAGCACCTGTTCACGCAATTTCTTTTCGACATATTCTTTGAGAGTTGTCCGGGAAGAGTGGCATCCGGCGCAGGCGCCTCGCAGCGAAACCGTCACAAAATCGCCGTCCACATCGATCAGCCGAATATCGCCGTCGTCCTTTTTTAGAGTCGGCTTGATCTCCCGCTCAATGACCTCTTCGATCTTCTTGATTTTCTCCAGAGTGGTCATGCGTTTTTGTTTTTTAAGGCCAACAGGTTGTGCGGGCAGTCCTTCCACTGTCTCTGCCAGAAGTTCACGCAGGCGGCCCTCACACTTGCCGCAGCCACCGCCAGCCTTGGTGAAATTGGTGATTTCCTCAACTGAGACCAGGGAGTTTTCCCTGATCGCCCGGATAATTTCCAGGTCGGTAACCCCAAAACATTCGCACACCACCTCGCCTTGCGCCATGGGCAGGATGGCGCCGGTGTAGTCAGCAATGGCGGCTTCCAGGGCTTCGCGTCCCATGACCGAGCAGTGCATTTTTTCTTTGGGCAGGCCGCCAAGCGCTTTGGCGATGTCGTCGTTGGTCAGCTTTTTTGCGTCCTCCAGCTTCATACCCTTAAGCATTTCGGTGAGCATGGAGGAGGAGGCAATGGCCGAGGCGCAGCCAAAAGTTTTGAATTTGGCGTCGGTGATTATTTTGTTTTCGTCGACTTTGATCGTCAGGCGCAGGGCGTCGCCGCAAGCGATGGAGCCGACATTGCCTACGCCGTCGGGATTCTCGATCTCCCCAACATTTTTTGGATTAATGAAATGTTCCTGGACCTTCTCTGTATATTCCCACATAACGGTTCTCTGTGTTGATGGTTTTCGATGATTGCTCTCGACCCCTTCTGTTCGATGTGACAGGGGAAGATTACAATTTTCTACATTAGGGCAGGAGTCCTATTTCGGCAAGCATCGATTTAGCACTTTTTACCAGCAGCGAAGTTTCTTCACGGTAGCGGGCCTCCACATAAAAACGCACCTTGGGTTCGGTGCCTGAGGGGCGGATCATAATCCAGGAGCCGTCGTCGAGAATCATCTTGCGGCCGTCGATGTCGATTACCGAGGCAATGGTTTTGTGGCCTTCACCCACCCGAATCTGGCTGCCCGGACCGTAGGCGCGGAGTTGATCAAGCGCCCGCAGCAGGCTTTCGCCCTGCTGGGAGACCGTGACGCCGTCTCTGTCCGGATAGTAGTGGCCGAAGGTGGCCTCGATCTCGGCGAGGTAGTGCCCGAGCGGCTTTTTCAGGGTCAGGGCCATGTCGATGGCCAGGATCAGACCGATAAAAGCGTCTTTTTCCGGAGTATGGCCGATGATGGAGATGCCATCCGATTCTTCGAAGTAGACAAGGGCCTTGTTGATCACCGGCTTGAACTCCTTGAATCCGACCTTGGGTTCAAAGACCTCCTCCCCCAATTGGGTGGCCAGGGCGTTAGCCAGATTGCTGGAGGCCACGGTTTTGGCGACCATGCCTCGTTTGCCTTTGATCTCATGGAGAAAATGATAGGCCATGGCCCCGAATTGATTCATCGAAATCTCGACCGTGCCGTCGGTGAAACGGATGCGGTCGCCGTCCGGATCGATGATGGCCCCAATTTTTAAGGGCTCGGGCCGAGCTGCCAAGGCCGCGATCACCGGTTGCATGTTGGTCGAGGAGGGTTCCGGGGCAATGCCGCCGAAGGTCGGGTCCTCGGTATCGCGCAGCACCAGCAGTCGTTTCGCTGGCGGATTGTTTAACAGCCGGCCGAGATAGCGACGGGAAGCGCCATGGACTGCGTCAACGCAGACCACCACTTCATCGTTGGCGGCAAGGTCAGCCAGCAGCCGGTCGTATTCGATACCGTGGCGGGCCGTGCCGCTGCGGACCAGCTGCTGCCAGCTGACCAAGGCATCCTCCGTAACTATCCCCGGCAACTCCTCCAGCGGTTTTTGCAGATCAAGCCCCGCTGGAATGAGGGGGACTTGGTCGAGCATCGTAAATTCTCCCGCCAGCCGGGTGATGGTGTTGGTGAGGATGGGCGCGGCAGGGCCGGCATCAGCAGCGTTGTATTTGAAGCCGCCGTATTCCAGCGGATTATGGCTGGGGGTTAGGTTAATGGAGAAGGCGGCCTTGCGGATCAGGACCGAAGCCGACAGGGCACCGGTGGTAGCCTCACCGGCGTAAAAAACTTTAACGCTGTTGGCGCAGAGGACATTGACCGCCGCCAAGGCGAGCAGGGGGCCGCCGAAGCGGTTGTCGAATCCGACTACGCAGCCGCGCTGTTGCATCTCGGCAAAACTGCCCACACCTAAGGAGAGCCGCAGTTCCTCGTTATCCATCGCTTCGCGATATAAGCTGAGGATGGCGGCAGTAACCACAGCCACTGATCGCACAGTGAGATCCTTGCCCAAGGTGCCGCGCCAGCCCGAAGTGCCGAATTGAATAGGTTGTGAAGGGCTTTCCCGGTTCGTCAATATCTCGTCCCTGATCAACTGATACACCTGATCAATCCCGGCTTGCCACTGCTGCCTGGTCGAGGACTCCGCTGCCAGATTTCGGCCTTCGACTAATCGTTTGATCGCGTCGAAATATCTGCTTTTTTTATGATTTTTTTCAACAATGTACCGGCTGGATATCTCTTGGATTTGGTGTTCGCTGGTCATGTCGGCTCCGTAGAGGTGGAGGTGGTCGCCTCGTATTGAAAAATGAAAACATTACGTCAATATAGCCCGTTGCAATACTCTTGGCAAGGTGCTACCGGCCAGTCCGTGACCTGGGCTGTTGCAAGGAAACAAAGCAGACGGACGTTTCGGTTGACCAGTTGGTTTTTTTTTTTTACTGTCTACAACTTACAGATCAATACGCCGGTTGCCGACGACAAATGGTTTGAGGAACGGGCTTGGCCCAGCAGACGGTTTCTTTTCATAAGGGAGCACGAGATGAAACACCAACACGAAACAGCACTCATTCTTTGGTTTGACGACATCGGCATCGAGGATGTGCCGATAGTGGGCGGCAAGAACGCTTCCTTGGGTGAAATGCATCAGAAGTTGACGGCGCAGGGGGTGGCGGTGCCCAATGGGTATGCCATCACCGCCTTTGCCTATCGCTACCTCCTCAAAGAGGCGGGGGTTGAGGCCGCCATTCGCGACGCCCTGGCCGGGCTGGACACCCACGATCTGCATAACCTCCAGGAGCGTGGAGCCAAGGCGCGGGACATCGTCCGCACCGCCGAGTTCCCTGCCGACTTGCGCCAGGCGATCATCAGCGCCTACAACAAGATGGAAGAGGAGTACGGCCAGGGCGTCGATGTCGCGGTCCGTTCTTCCGCCACTGCCGAGGACCTGCCGGACGCCTCCTTTGCCGGTCAGCAGGACACCTACCTCAATATCCGTGGGCCTGAAGCTGTGATTGATGCCTGCAAGCGCTGCTTTGCCTCCCTGTTCACTGATCGGGCCATCTCGTATCGCCATGAAAAGGGGTTCGGCCAGTTCGATGTCTACCTTTCTATCGTGGTGCAGAAGATGGTGCGCTCCGATTCCGCTTGCTCCGGCGTTATGTTTTCCATCGACACCGAGTCGGGCTTCAAGGATGCCGTCTTTCTGACAGGCTCCTGGGGATTGGGAGAAAATGTGGTCCAGGGTGCGGTCAATCCGGACGAGTACTACATCTTCAAGCCAACCCTCAAGGAGGGCAAGCGGCCGATTGTCGGCAAGCGGGTGGGGTCCAAGGAAATCAAGATGGTCTACAACACCGATCCTGGCGCCGAGGAACCGGTGAAAAATGTCGAAACCACAGCCGAAGAGCAGGGCTCCTACATTCTCAGCGACGACGAGATCCTGCAATTGGCTCGTTGGGCCTGCATCATTGAGGACCATTACAACCGGCCCATGGATATTGAGTGGGCCAAGGATGGCGACGGCAAGACCGTGGGTACCGGAGGGCTGTTCATCGTTCAGGCTCGACCGGAAACCGTGCATTCCCAGGCCTGCACCCGGACCATGAAAACCTATGTGCTCAAGGAGAAGGGCACGCTGCTGGCCAAGGGCCAAGCGGTCGGCGCTAAGATTGGCCAGGGCGTCACCAGGGTTCTCAACAACGTCAGTCAAATCCACGATTTCAGGGCCGGAGAGGTGCTGGTCACCGACATGACCGATCCCGACTGGGAGCCGGTCATGAAAACCGCCGGTGCCATTGTCACCAACCGTGGCGGCCGGACCTGTCATGCGGCGATTATTTCCCGCGAGTTGGGCATTCCCTGTGTGATCGGCACGGAAAACGGGACCAAAATGATTAAGGACGGCCAGCAGGTGACGGTGTCCTGTGCCGAGGGCGAAACCGGCCACATCTATGACGGGTTGCTCAAATTTGAGGTTGAAACCTTGGACCTCGAAAACATTCCGGCCACCCGGACCAAGATCATGATGAATGTCGGGTTGCCGGAGAAGGCTTTCGTCGAGGCGCAACTACCCAACGAGGGGGTCGGGTTGGCGCGCGAGGAATTTATCATCAACTCGCATATCGGCATCCATCCCCTGGCTTTGATCAATTATGAGAAACTGCGCGAGCGCGCGGATGAGAACGATGAAATTTTCGACATTATCGAGGAAATCGACCATCGCACCTCGGCCTACCCCGGTGACAAACGCCAGTATTTCATCGATAAACTGGCCGAGGGCGTCGGCCGGATCGGGGCCGGCTTTTACCCCAAGGATGTTATTGTCCGGCTGTCTGATTTCAAATCCAACGAATACGCCAACTTGATCGGTGGTCATCTCTACGAGCCCGAGGAATCGAACCCGATGATCGGCTGGCGCGGAGCTTCCCGCTACTACGATCCGCGCTACAAGGCGGCCTTTGAGCTGGAATGTAAGGCCCTACTTAAGGCGCGCAATGAGATGGGGCTGACCAACATCAAATTGATGGTGCCGTTCTGCCGCACCCCGGAAGAGGGGCGTAGGGTGATCGAAGTGCTGCGGGAGTTCGGTTTGGTGCAGGGCGAGAACGGTCTGGAGGTCTACGTGATGTGCGAGATCCCCTCCAATGTCATCAGCGCCGATGCCTTTTGCGATGTCTTTGACGGGTTTTCCATCGGCTCCAATGATCTGACCCAGTTGACGCTGGGGCTTGATCGCGACTCCGATCTGGTGGCGCACATCTACGACGAGCGCAACGAGGCGGTGAAGACCCTGATCAAAATGGTGATTGCCACGGCCAAACGCCGGGGGCGCAAGATCGGCATCTGTGGGCAGGCGCCGTCCGATTTTCCCGACTTTGCCACCTTCCTGGTCGAAGAGGGCATTGATTCGATCAGCCTGGTTTCGGATACGGTGGTGAAAACCAGATTGGCCATTGCGGCCAAAGAGCGGGAGCTGGGCATTACCCCCTAAGCAACTGTGGAGTGAAAAAAAATGGCCCGGCGGGATGGTCTTTCCCGCCGGGCTTTTTTTTACGGTTTTGCATCCTCCAGCGGTTTGGCCTCGTCGATCAGCATGATCGGGATGTTATCGCGGATTTCAAACACCAACCGGCAGGCGTGGCAGATAATCCCGTTTTGCTCTTGATTCAATGTAACCGGGCCCTTGCATTGCGGGCAGGCTAGGATTTCCAGCAATTCCTTTTTAATCATCTTTCCATTCCTCGAGCGTTTTTGGCTTTTCCGAGGCGGCATTGCCTCGCTTTTTTTCAGTGCTTTTCCCTGCCTGAGCCGGCCAGGAGAAAGGGAGGTCTTCTTTCGGGGTATTGTACTGTATTGCTGTCAGAGGGTAAAGCGGCTTGCGGAAAAGCGTGTTTGAAAGTGGTTGCGGGAAATATTTGTGAGCGGTTCGTTATCCTGATAAACAGGGAGCGTTTTTTTGCCTCTTGTGAGCCCTTTCCCCCCAAGGAGACAATGCCCAGGAGGAATGAAACGTTGTTGGCAACAGAATCTTGTTTTTCAGCAAAGTATGAGTTTTTGTAGGTGTGGTTGATAAGGCTCAAGAGTCGTTAAAAAAAGTGTCTTGCTTGTGCATGTTCCAACGCCTCACAGTTCTCGATTTGCTGCTGCCGCGCATCTTGACCGGCGAGGCAATCGGCCGCGAGAACCTGGCTCTGCTAGGTCACTGCGGGGTTGTGCCGCAACTGCAAGCAATGCCGGTATCCGATCTGCAGTTGCGGCAGGGCGGAACCGGAAAACACGACCATCTTCCCTCTTTTTTAACGGAACTCTTTGCATCTAGCCTCTTTGACGAATAGAGGCTGTATCTCTTGTTCAATTGCAGTATAATAAACGAATGTGTTATAGTTCGTACAGATAAAGTCCCAGTCCCCCTGATGCGAGGCGCGACCATGCTGAATCGATATCCTTTGGTGCTTGGAATATGGGTTTTGCTTGTTTTCTTTTGTAATACCCCCCTTGGGGCCGTTACCCGGCTTGATGCTGCCTTTGGTCTCAACGGCCGGGTGGCTGTTGAGCTGGGGGTGAAGAACAGCGGCCATGCGGTGGTTGTCCAACCGGATCGTAAGATCCTGGTCGCCGGCTCTTCTTCCAAGGGAAACGCCTTTAATTTTTCTCTCCTTCGTTTTAACAAAAACGGTTCGCTTGATTCCACTTTTAATGGTGATGGTTCGGTTATCACCTCCCTTTCCGTTGGCGACGACGAGGCTTTGGCGCTTGGCCTGCTCTCGGATGATCGAATTATCGCCGCCGGGTACAGTCACAATGGGAAGGATCGGGATCTGGCCTTGGTGTGTTATCGTCCGGATGGTTCCCTTGATAAAAGTTTCGGTGATGCTGGGGTTGTGCTGACCTCAATCGGCAATGGCAATGAGGAAATTACTGCCTTGACGATCAGTCCCTCCGATAGGATTACGGTTGTCGGATCAACGGAAGGAACGGCCGGCAGGGTTTTGGTGACCGCCCGCTATTTTTCCAACGGTGAGCTGGATGCCTCTTATGGTGAGCAGGGGGTCAGCCTGATCGGGATCGGTAAAGATGCCTCCGCCGAGGGGATTGTTGAACGGGAAGATGGAACGTATGTCGTCTCGGGATCTTACGAAGAGAATGAAAAATCCTCGGCAATGCTGGTGGGGTTGAACGGGGACGGGGCAGTTGACGCCGGTTTCGGTGACAAGGGTGTCGCGATCCCGTCCGGGAATTTTGCCGCCAGCGAGGGCTATGGCTTGGCCACCGACGATAACGGCATGATCTATGTCGCTGGGGCGGTGGGGATTCCAAGCGGGAGGGATAGCGCCCTTTTTCGTTTTACTCGGAACGGCAAGGCTGATTCGGCGTTTGGCGATCAAGGTGTTGTGGTGACTCAAATCAGCAAGGAAGACGATGTCCTCTACGATGTCGATGCAGGCAAGAACGGGGTGGCTGCAAGCGGCTTTACCACCGATGCCGGTACTCGCCAGTTTCTGCTGAACTCTTTTTCTCAGGATGCTGCTGCAGCCGAGGCAACCGCTGGCATCCAAGGTGTGTCGATGGGCAATGAGGGGGCTGCCTCGGAACTTCCGCCGGTCCAGGAAGTGCGGGTGAACGGCAAAAGCAAGGTCCAGATCAGGCGGTTGCAGGTATGGAGTAACGAAGTCCAAATCCGGGAATTGCAGTTGTCGGGGGGCTCCTTCGACAATTCTACTGTCTGGCAAGCTCCCCAGATCCTGGCCCCCGCCAAGGTCGACTCCGGTTTAGGCCGTCTACTCTCCCACACCAGCTGGCAGATTGGTGATTTTTTCCTGCCCACCGCCCATGCGGTGGAGGGCTTGTGGAAGGAAACAGAGGCTGGGGCATTTTCATCCCGCAGTATCACCACCACCTTTAGTGAAGGCGAGGCTGTCAGTTATGCAGTGACCTCGGACGAAGAGGGGAACATTATCGTGGTGGGGACAGCCGACGGCAATGATGCCAGCTCGATCGTTGCCGCCCGCTTTGTGGCGGAGGATCTGGTTGACCGCATAACCAACAAACCCGGTCATCGAAGTAGCCATATCGCCACCACTGTTCCTGCCGATGTGACCAGAACCACCATCGTCACCGGAGGCGAAATCGCCGATTCCTTCGGCAAAGAGGTCGTTCGCCGGGGAGTGGTGTTCAGCGTCCAACCTGGACCTGTCTATACAGGCAAGGCTGCCGTCGGCGGCAAAGGAATCTCAGCTGTGCCGACAAGCAAAATTGATCCATTGGTCTCTTTCTTCCTGCCCGAAGCGGTGGCTGCCAATCCATCTGGCCCGCAGGTGATGAATACCGCTTCTGCAAACAACAATAAGCTCGAACAATTCATTTCCGAAGGGGAAACGGAAAACGGCACTGGAGCGGGTGGATACACGACCCTGATGGAGTCTCTCCTGCCCGGAACGCTTTATTATATTCGGGCCTATGCCCTCACCGCCAAGGGTGAGGTGTATTACGGCAATCAGGTCAGTGTCAGAACCGCAGACGCCTGTTTTATTGCCACGGCCTCTTTCGGCACCTTGCTGCATCCCTGTGTCGGCATCCTTCGTGACTTCCGCGATGCTTTTCTTGTCAACCACAGTGCCGGCCGGTGGTTGGTTGACCGGTACTACACCCTTTCGCCGCCCTTGGCCGACTTTATTGCCGGCAACGCTGTCCTGCGGTTTGTGGTGCGGGCATTGCTTTTGCCTTTTATCGGTTTTTCCTGGCTGGCCCTGCAAACAGGGCTGGGCATGACGTTATTTCTTGTTGCCGGTGCATTGTTGTCCTTGGGTTGGTTTGTGGGCCGTAGCCGTCAGTCGCTGAGTTTGGGGGAATAACGAACCCGCCAGGCCTGGTACGATGCGTGGATTTTTTTTAAACTACAGAGAACGATAATGGGATTAAGACAAAAAAAGGCGCCTGCGCTCACCTGTGCGCAGGGGTTCACCTTGATCGAACTGATGGTGGTGATGGTGATTCTCGGGATTCTTGCCGGGCTCATCGTCCCCAGGATCATGGACCGTCCTGAAGAAGCCCGGCGGACCAAAGCCGCCATCCAGATTCAATCAATTGAACAGGCTCTGAAATTGTATAAGCTCGATAATGGTCAGTATCCGATAACCGAACAGGGGTTACTGGCCCTGGTCGAGCCTCCAGCGACCGGAACGCTTGCCAAGAAATGGCGCACCGGCGGGTATCTGGAAAAAGGCAAGGTGCCCAAAGACCCTTGGGATAACGATTTTGTTTATATCTCTCCCGGGCTGCATGGCGATTACGATCTTACTTCCTACGGCCCTGACAATCAGTCTGGTGGGGAGGGGAAGGATGCGGACATCAATAACTGGGAGCTGCAATAAAGGGCCGACTCGTGCGATCCAGCCATCTTCATGCAACGCTCCCCCTTGAACAATAAAGCCTTCACCCTGCTTGAACTGATTGTGGTGATGGCTCTTATTGCCCTGATCGCCTCGTTCTCCGTGCCTCAGATTGCTCATTTTCTCTACGCCGACCAGTTGAAGGTTTCTGTGCGCAAACTCATAGGCTTAATCCACCAATCCTCACAATTGGCCCAGCGCCATCAGGCCCCGTATCTGCTCACGTATCAGCCAAAAGAGCGCACCTTTGTTGTTGGTCCGGAACAAGTCGAGGAAAAGGTAAAGGATAAGGTCATCAAAAAAGAAAACAGGCTGCAGCTTGCCGATTCGGTGGCGGTTCGAGATCTTTGGTCATGGTACGGCGGTCCCCGCCCATCCGATGCGTTCGTCATCCGCTTTACCAAAAACGGTTATGTTGAACCATCGATCATCCATCTGCGCAAGGAGGACGGCCAGGAGATTTCCGTGATCTTGTCTCCATTCCTTGGAAAAGTGAACATAGTGGACGGTTATGTCCTTCCGGAAAAGGAAACCTCGTTTCAATAGCCGCCCCCGGGGGGGCTTTCGCTGCAGTTCTGCGGGGTTTACCCTTCTTGAGGTGATGATTGCTGTTGCGCTTATTGCCATTGCCCTGGTCACCCTGATTGGGGCGCAGGCCCAAAGCGTCTCCATTGCCACCGGTTCGCGATTCGAGACCATGGCATCTCTGCTGGCACAATGGAAACTGACAGAGTTCAGTCTTCAAGACTATGAGCAGCTGACCGGTGGGGAAGGAAATTTTGGCGAAGAATACCCCCATTTTCTCTGGAAATCAGAAGTCAACGAACTTGCGGAGGATGAGACGGGAATCAAAGGGGCCAAGGGTTTGCTCAAGGCGGTTGATGTGACTGTTTGGGGCGACCAGGATACAACCCGGACGTACACCGTGCGGACAATCCTGTATAAAAATCCGACAGCGACCAAGTAGCCATGCGCCAGAACGGTTTTACTCTGTTGGAGGTCCTGCTGGCGACAACCGTTCTTGGAGTGGTCATGGCGATGCTGACTCTTTCGCTGTCCGCCACCCTGCGAGTGGTCGAGGCTACCGAGAAACAGGAAGAGGTGTATTACCTGGCCCAGATAGCCATGCGCCGGATCACCGAGGACCTAACTGCCGCCGTGGCGGCTCCGGAGGGCATCTTTGTCGGCCAGAAAAATGGGCTGCGTGATCGACGGGCCGACACCTTGGAATTCACCTCTCAGGCCCATCTTGTCCTGAATCCGGAAAAGCAGAAACCGGGGGTGGCAAATATCCGGTATCAACTGCAAGCTGATCCGGACGATGAACGCAGATTGAAATTGCTACGCTCTGATACCCCGGTGCTCCCAGGAGTCGAACCTGGCAAGGGACTGTCGAAAGATGAGGGGACGGATCCGGCTTTTCTGCTTGCCGATACCTTGCGTGCGGTTCAATTGAGTTATTTCAACCGGGATGGTCAGGAATTTGACAGCTGGCGGAAAGAGCCAAGCTCCGGGGAGGAGGAAACATCCGGAGAACTCCCGGCCGCCGTGCACTGCACCTTGGAGTTCTGGCTTGACCCCGACAAGGAGATTTCGCAATCTTTCAGCACCAGGATATTGGTGCCTGCGGAGGCTCCAGGTGAACATTGATCGGGTTGCCGGCAATCAGTCAGGCATGGCTCTGGTGCTGACCCTGCTGACGATCAGTTTTCTGGTGGCGATCACCGTGCAGCTCATGATGACCATTGATCGGCAGGTCTCTGTTTCGACTGCCCAGCGGGAACAGGTGCGGCTTGACGGCATGGTGTTTGCCGGATTGAACCTGGCTCGGGCAGCCTTGGCGGCAGATCAGAAAGAAAATGCTCATGAATCCCTCCATGACGTCTGGGCCACCCTCGATCCTGATCGGCTCAAGGTCCTGGCCGGCGATGTCGCGCTCAAGATTACGGTGACCGATCTGAGCGGAAGGCTTCAGGTGAATGCGCTTGGCGATGGCGCCAAAGAAAAATATCGGGAAACGTGGTTGCGCTTGCTCTTGTCCGGCCGTTTTGCCATAGCCGGCAGGGATGAGGCTGAGGCCCTGCTTGACGCACTCGGCGACTGGGTCGATCAGGATCAAGATGAGCGGCAAGAAGGCGCGGAAGAACAATACTATCGGACGCTCAATCCACCTTATTCCTGCCGAAACGGCCCCGTTGCCAACCCCGAGGAGCTGCTTCTGGTCAAGGGGATGACTCCGGTGCTTTTGTTCGGCGACGCCGACCATGAAGGTCTGGTCAATTCGATCACGGTGATGGGCGAAGACGGTAAAATCAACCTGAACACGGCGCCGTTGCCGGTCTTGCAAGCCTTGTCACCGGAAATGACTCAAAAAATGGCACAGGAATTGATAGAATTCCGAGAGGATCAACGGTATGCTCAGTTGTTGTTGAACTCTGACTGGTACCGGCAGGTAAGCGGGTTTCCCGGTTCTATCGATTTTGGCACTGACTTGTTGACTGTGACCGGCAAATATTTCAAGGTAACAGTCAGTACAACCCTTCATCAGTACAACCGTATCGGAACCGGAGTTCTTCTTCGGAGCGATGAGCAGCGGCTTACTCTCCTGAACTGGAAGCTGGAGTAACCCCAGGAAAGTGTAACTGCTAATAAATGCGAGATTCATGGGCCTGAAATCACTGGGTATCGACATAAGTGACAGTCACGTCACTGCGGTGGTGCTGGAACAGCAGAGAAAGAATGTGGTGTTGCACGCCAGTTTCTTTCTGCCCTTGCCCGAAGGCACCGATCCTGCAACGCACATTCGTCTGCTGTGTCGACAACTCGACTGGCAGGAGGGGGTGAGTGTGTGCGGGGTGCCCCTTTCCATGCTCAGCGTCCGCAATCTGTCCCTGCCGTTTAAGGATGTCAAAAAAATAGCACAGATCCTGCCTTTGGAGTTGGAAGAGCAGTTGATTGTTCCCATTGACTCCCTGATTACGGATTTTTCCGTCAGTAAAAAAGATGCGGCAGGTGCCCTGATTGTTGCCTTCTCCCTGGAAAGAGCTTTTTTAAGGGGCTTGCTGGAGGAAGTGCAGGATCTTGTCGATCCGGATATTGTCACGCCGGCAATGGTGCCTCTTGTTGCGCAGATCATCAAGCACAACAAGGACGGACAAAACTTCCTCCTGATCCACGCGGACCAGCACTCCGCCACCATGGTCCTTGTGTTGAATGATAAGGCTGTTTTTTATCGGCGGCTCTCCTATCCGGAGCAGATGATCCTCCATCCCCCCTTTCAAGTTGAAAATGACCAGGTCGTGATATCCGACACGGCGGCGACTCTGGAGTGCATTCATTTGTTCAGCCGGTTGGTTGAGCAAAGCCTGAATTATTTCCGCGTGGAGCACAAGGAAGAGGGGCGCCCCGAAAGGGTCTTCCTCACCGGGCCCTTCGCCGAAGTAGCGCCCATGGCCGAGATTATCCATTCTGTCCTTGGGCTTCCGGTTGAGGAGATGGATCTTTTGGCGGTTAATGCCATTTCGTGTCCAGAGGAAATGCGGCTTCAGTGGCATGGTCAGCATTTTGACCGTGCTCTGTCTTTGGCATTGCAGGGGTTCAGGCGGGCGGAGATCAATTTCCGTAAAGAAGGTTTTGCCAAAAAACGGGCCTTTTTTTCTTCAAGGAAACGGTTAATCGGGGCGCTCTCTGCAGTGGCGGTTCTGGTGGTGTGTCTGCTCGGATTTCTGGGGTATGATTATCACCGGCTACAGCAAAGAGACAAGGCGCTTGGCCAGGAAATGGCAGCCATTTTTAAAAAGAGTTTTCCTGGAGTAACCAAGGTGCAGGACCCTTTTGTCGAGATGCAGGCGCGGCTCAAGTCAGCGCAAGGGCCAGCCTCCCCCACCGCGATCTTGTACGGCAAAAAAAAGGTGCTTGGCCTGCTGGCCGACATCTCAGCCCGTATTCCGGCAACCGTCGCGTTGCGGGTTAGTCGCCTGGCCATTGATCGTGAGTCGGTCTTGATCAAGGGAACAACCGACACCTTCAACTCTGTGGAAATAATCAAAAGTTCTTTGTCGGGTTCTTCGAAATTCAAATCCGTACAGATTGTTTCGGCAACGGCGGATAAGGAGAAAAAGAACGGTGCCATCCGGTTCGAAGTCCAGTTGCAGCTTGAGGGCATATGAAGCAACTGAATCAGCGTGAAAAAATTGCAGTGGGCATTGGCGGTGGCGCCTTGGTACTCTTTATCGTGTTCCAGTTCATTGTTTTTCCTCTAACAGACGGGCGGGCTAAATTGACGAAGAGGCTGAGCTCACGTGAGAAAGCCGTGACCGAAATGCGCATTTTACAGGAGCGCTATCAAAAATTCACGCAGCAGTCCGGTTCCCTTACTTCTCAGCTCGCTCAACGGGAGGCCGACTTCAGCCTCTTCTCCTTTCTCGAAAAAAAGGCGGCTGATAGCGAGGTCAAGGAGCATATCGCTTATATGAAACCGTCCGAGTCTCTGGAAAGCGATCAGTTCAAGCAGAGCCAGGTCGAAATGAAACTGCAGGCGGTCAACTTAAAAAAACTGGTCATGTTTCTTGAGCAAGCGGAATCTCCAGAACATCTTGTCGGGATTGACAAAATTACTATTCAGGATAACACCAAGGAGGAGGGAACCCTTGATGTGACCCTGCAGATGGTGAGTGTCGATCAGGCAAAGGGACCCGCATCCCATTAGAAATGGGACGGGAGCGTTCATGCTGAGAAAAGCTTTGGGATGGGCGGGCCGCAGTGTCTGCTATCTGCTCTATGCCGTGGGGTTGATTGCCCTATTGCTTTGGCTCCTTTTCCCTCAAGAGGCGGTGCGCCAGTATCTGGAGGCGTCTCTCAATCGCGTTAGCCCGAATCTGCGGTGGCAAATCAAGGCAGTCGCTCTGGAAATACCTGACGGGTTCATGCTTCAGGCCATTGAGGGTTATGAGAAAGGGGAAGGCAAGATTCCCCTGTTGCGAATCAACAGTTTGACGCTGCGGCCAGATTTTGCAGAGTCGTTGCAGGCCGGATGGCCCCAGGCCGGATACCGAATAATAGCCGGCAAAGGCAGCGCTACCGGTGTCGTGCGGATGACTGATGGACAAAAGGAGCTGCACGTGGAAGGTGCAGCTCAGGATTTCCGGCTGACGGACTTTCCTTTGTTGGGTCGTCAGTTGGGTCGGGCACTGCAAGGATCGGTCTCGGGGACTTTTTCCGGAACCATTGTACTCGCAAAGGGGGAAATGGCCGAGCTGGAAGCACGGCTGCAGGTGGAAAATGGACGTTTGGGTCTGAAACGGCCCATCCTCGGCCATGCTGAGCTGCCTTTCTCGCAGGGGACGTTCACCCTGCGCGGCCACGGCGAGAAGCTGGAACTGGAGCAAGGGAGAGTGGAGTCGGAACTGTTTGACGGCCAATTTTCAGGGACGATCACGATGCATCGCGATCCGGCTCTGAGCCAGCTCGATCTGAATGGCACCATGCAACCCAAAACGAAATTTTTCAAGGGACTGGACAACACGGTGGCTCTCCAAGCCTTTCGCGTACAGCTGAAGGACAACTCCCTGCCGTTCCAGATATCCGGTGACCTGTCAAATCCGGGGATACATTTTGCGGAATACTCCATGCTTGTTGAAAACCTGGAAAAGGAGTTGAAATAACTCGTGACATCCACTGTGCTCCGTCTGGCGGTCATCGCCCTTCTTGTCTATGCCGGGGTCACCCTCTGGTATAGCCGGGTTGAAGAACGGCTTCAAGGGCAGCAAACCGTCGTCGAACAAAAGGAACCTGTCGCAATTCCGGTGCAAGACGAGGGGCAGCCTGTGGTGGCCGAAGACGATTATCGTATTATTCTGACCAGGAATATTTTCAAGGCGGTTGTTGAAGCGGGCGACCAGTCGGGGGAATCATCGCAAGCTGATTTGGACGATCTGGCAGAAACCAAACTGCACCTGGTGCTGCTCGGCACGGTGACCGGTGGCAAGGATGATGCCCGAGCCATCATTCGTGACGAAACCACAAAGCTGGAAGACCTCTATCAGGCAGGAAGCGAACTGCAAGGGGCGGTCATCAGCAGAATCAGCAGGGGCAAGGTTGTCTTGCAATTGAATGGCCGTGAGGAGATTCTCACTATCAAGGATCCCGAAAACGAAAATCAGGGCCAGAATGGGGCACCACGAATGGAAAGCAAGGCGGCGGGCAGGATTTTGAGTCCGCCGGGCGGGGAGGTTGAAAACAAGGTGCCCGAGGCCCAGCCCCGGCGGCGTATCAGTTTTCGCAATGCAGCCCCGGCGGCTCCGGGGGCCGAAAACCCGGCCAACCCGTCACCGGAAGAGGGGCAGGCCGAAATGGCCGAAAAGCAACCGTTGCCCGATGATGAAGCACCTCTTCCCGATGCACGGATGGAAAAGGGAGCGGAGCAACAAGGGCAATAGGTTGAGGAAATTGTTGTCGGCAACAGTTCGAGCAGGAAAATAACTCTGGATGAGCGGCCACGAATTGGCTGCTCCTTTTCTATGTGAATGATTATGAGAAAGTCCCTTTTTTTCGTCCGCACCCTGTTGGTTGCTCTATTGACCCTGCTTTTTTGCATGCCGCCGCTTTTTGCCGCCAGTCCGAAGGTGGTGCAGCAGGGGGGAGGCGCACAGCGATTTGTTACCATTGATTTTAACGAGGTTGATATCAACCTGTTCATCAAATATATCAGCGAGCTGACACAGAAAAATTTTATTGTCGACCGGGAAGTGAAAGGCAAGGTGACCATCATCTCACCAACCCGCATCTCCGAGGAGGACGCCTATCGGGTTTTTGAGTCTGTGCTGGAGGTCCATGGTTTTGCCGCCATTCCGAGCGGTTCGGTCATCAAGGTCGTCCCCTCGGTTGTGGCTCGATCAAAAAATATCGCCACCTTGCTTGAGGGTGAGCTGCCTTCGGGAGAAGATAAGGTGGTCACCCAGATCATTTCTCTCAAGCACGCCAGTGCCGAAGAGGTGAAAAATCTCCTGACTCCCCTGGCTTCAAAAACCAGTGTGCTGATCTCCCATGCCGGTTCCGGCATGCTCATTCTCACCGATTTTCACTCGAACATTTCTCGCTTGCTCGAAATTGTCAGGGCTGTGGATGTGCCCGCAGATGGTGAAGAGATGGTCATTATTCCGCTGCAGCGCACCTCGGCGGAAAGTGTGTCCAAGGCAATCAGTCAATTGTTCGTCGCCAGTCCGGCGCAGAAAGGGGTCCGTCCGGAAATAGTCAAGGTCATTCCTTTTGAGCGGACCAACTCCCTGATCGTCATGGCGTCCAAGGCATCGGTGCAGCGAGTCCGGGCGCTCGTGGCGAAGATGGACGAGGACGCGCCCAGAAAGGATGGCAATCTGCGGGTGCTTTACCTGCAACACGCCAATGCCGAGGAATTGGTCAAGGTGTTGATGAACCTGCCCAGTGACTCGACCGGTACTAAAGGGACAGGCGCCGCCGGGGCAGCCTTGCCCTCGAATCCAGCTATTTCCAAGGACATGAAAATTGTTGCCGATTCGGAAACCAATGCCCTGATTGTCACTGGCCCGCGAGAGGAATACGAGGCGGTTGCGGATGTGGTCAAGAAACTCGATATCCCCAGACGAATGGTCTATCTCGAGGCTCTGATCATGGAGGTGAAGGTCAATAAGGATTTCAGTATTGGCGTCCAGTGGTCTGATGGTGGGGGGTCCGTAATCGGCGGTTTCAGTGGCAAGGCCGGAGGCGCGGCGTATGATAACCTGACCCAAATGACAACAAACCCCGGATCATTGCCCGCGGGTTTTACCATGGGCGTTCTTGAAAAAGGTATTCAAATCGGAGACGTCACGTTCCCCAACCTTGGCGCGGTGGTCAATGCCTATAAAGGCGACGATGATATCAATGTGATCGCCACGCCGCAGATTTTAACCACAGACAATAAAAAAGCCACCATCAAGGTTGGCGAGAATGTCCCCTATATTACCAGCAAGAATACTACCGACTCTGCGCAGGATTATACCAATTATGAGTACAAGGATGTGGCCACCAGCCTGACCATCACTCCCCAGATCAATCAGGCAGAGGTGGTGCGGTTGGAGATCGGGGTTGAGGTAATCAAGCTTAAAGGCACCGATACAACCGGCACTCCTTCCACCTTTACGCGAACAGCGGATACCACCGTGGTGGTGCATAACGAGCAGACCGTGGTTATCGGCGGCATGATCGGCCAGGATACTTCCACCGGCGAATACAAGGTGCCGCTGCTTGGTGACATCCCCGTTCTCGGCTGGCTTTTCAAATCGCACCGCAATATCGAGGAGAAGACCAACCTCTATATTTTTATTACCCCGCACATCGTCGAAAATCCGGCTGAACTGGCTGAACTGTACCATAAGAAGCGTGAGGTGATGGAAAAGGTACACAAGGAATCCGGCGACACCGCCGACCAATTCTTTCACCCGGTTTCTAACCCGGGAAACAGTGTGGCCTTGGCGGATATTGGTTTTGCCAAATTGCAGCAGAATGAGCTTGTCCGCGCCAGGGAATATTTCAACCAGGCGCTGAAGATCGATCCCAATAACGGCTCTGCCCTGCTCAACCTGGCCACGGTTTGCGAACGGGAAGGGAAAAAGGCAGAGGCCGAAACCCTCTATCGCCGGATCTTGGCTCTGCCTTCCGCCAAGGGCAATGGGAAAGGGAATGAGGGGCAGGCTGAGGACGACCCATTGAAGGCGCTTGCGCGCGCTGGGCTGAAGCGCCTGCAACTCAGCAAGGGATCGAGTTTGTGAAGAGGGGGGTGACGGTTGCGGAAAGGAAAGCTCAATGATGCTGCCCCAATTGATCCGAGGATCTGACAAATGCGTCTCTTAGGTGAAATCCTCCAGGATACCTTCGGGGTGGCCGCCGGAAGCATTGAGGCGGCCCTTGCCCTGCAGCAGGAAAAAGGGGGGCGGATTGGAGAAATACTGATCCAGCTTCGTAAGATCACCGAAAGCGATCTACTGAGCGCCCGTAGCGTGCAGTGTGGTTTGGATGTCGTGTATACGTTGCCGGTCGATTTCGAACCCTTCTTCGTCCCCCGCGTCCCCATCGGATTTCTCAAGAAATTCAAGATGATTCCCATCGCTACGCCGGCGGAATCCTATATTGCCGTGGCCGAGCCGTTTTTCTTTCAGCCGTTGGACGACCTGCAGCGGTTGCTCCAGTGGGAAGGGATCAAGACGGTCCTGGCTTCCCAGAACGAGATTTTTGTCGCTATCAATTCAGCCTATGACATGACCCGGCAGGAGGTTGCCGATCAGGTCATGCAGGATGTGGATGAGGAGAATCCGGAAAGCATCCTTTCCGAGATCGAGGAAACCTCCGATCTGCTCGACGACACCAGCGACGCCCCGGTGATCAAGCTGGTGAATCTGGTTCTCTCCCAGGCGGTGCGCGACAATGCCAGCGACATCCATATCGAATCCTATAAAGACCGCGTCAAGATCCGCAAACGGGTCGACGGCATTCTCTACGACATGTATTCACCACCCCGCCATGTGCAAGGCAAGCTGATCTCGCGGGTCAAGATCATGGCCAAGATGGACATTGCCGAAAAGCGGCTGCCGCAGGACGGCCGGATCGAGATTAGAATTGCCGACAAGAATATTGATATTCGGGTCTCGACCCTGCCGACCTCGTTCGGCGAGCGCGTGGTCATGCGTCTCCTGGACAAGTCGAGCTCACTCGTGCCGCTGGAGGATTTGGGATTCTCCCGGGAAGATTTGAATCATTTCCTCAAGATGATCAAGGCCCCGCACGGGATCATTCTGGTTACCGGTCCAACCGGCAGCGGCAAGACAACTACCCTGTATTCGGCCTTGGGCCTTATCAATAACTCGGATATCAATATTATCACTGTTGAAGACCCGATCGAGTACCAGATGCAGGGTATCAGTCAGGTGCAGGTTAACTCCAAGATCGGGCTGACTTTTTCCACCGGCCTGCGGACCATCGTCCGCCAGGATCCGGATGTGATCCTGGTGGGCGAGATCCGCGATCTGGAAACCGCTCAAATTGCGATTCAGTCAGCCCTCACCGGTCATCTGGTGTTCTCCACTCTGCACACCAACGATGCGGCCAGCGCCATTACCCGTCTGATCGACATGGGCGTGGAACCCTTTCTGGTTTCCTCGGCGGTCAATGCCATCTTGGCCCAACGGTTGGTACGGAAAATTTGTCCGCATTGCCGGGAAGCCTATGTGCCGTCCAATACCTACCTGGAAAGTGTGGGATTGTCGCCGATCAAGTTTGCCAACCGGGAATTGTATCGGGGCATTGGCTGTGGCCTTTGTTTGCAAACCGGCTACAAGGGAAGAATCGGGATTTTCGAGTTGATGAGTCTGACGCCGGCGATGAAGAGTCTGATTTTAACTACCTCGGATGCCGGCCAGATCAAGAAGCAGGCGCTCTCCTCTCTGGCGACGGGCATGATGACCCTTCGTCAGGACGGCCTGCGCAAGGTGCTGGCCGGGTTGACCACTCTGGAAGAGGTCTTCCGGGTTACCTGATCAGTTGGTTCATTTCAAAAATGGGCAGCAGGATCGAGACCACGATGAAGCTGACCACCACCCCCATGGTGAGGATCATTACCGGCTCGATCATTGAGGTCAGGGCCAAGATTTTACTCTCCAACTCCTTTTCATAACTGTCTGCCGCCTTGGCGAGCATCTTATCCAGGGTGCCGCTCTGTTCACCCACCGCCATCATTTGCACCAGCATTGGCGGGAACCATTTGTTTCCCTTGAAAAAATGTGACAGGCTTGATCCCTTTTCCAGTTCATCGCAGGCATCATTAATCAGGTCGGCCAGGAGGACATTGTCGACGATATTCTTGACGATTTGCAGTGAGGTTATCAGGGGAACGCCGGATTGGAGGAGGCTGGCCAAGGTGCGGCTGAAACGGGCCGAAGCGGTTTTGATGCTGAGATCGCGGAATCCCGGCGCCGACAGCTTGAGTCCGTCCCAGCGTTGCCTGCCGGCGGGGGTGCCGATGTACCAGCGAGCACCCGCTATGGTCCCCAGGACGACAAACAGGACTGCCCACCAGAACTGTTTGAGCAACGCACTGATGGCGATGAGGATAATTGTCGGCACCGGTAATGCCTGTTTGGTGCCTTCAAAGACCCCGGTGATACTGGGCACAATGAAGGTGATCAGGAGAAACAGGACGACGACGCCGACAATGGCCATGAACAGAGGGTAGAGCAGGGCGGCCTTGATCCGGGAGCCGATGGCGTGCTGATTTTCACCAAACTCCGCCAGCCGTTCGAGCACCACATCAAGCGAGCCTGAGGCTTCGCCGGCGCGCACCATGTTGACGTAGATTTTTGAGAAAAGCCGGGGGTGATCGGTGAGAGCCGAGGTCAGGGAATTGCCTTCGTTGACGGCATCCTTGATTTGGGCGAGAACAGTTTTGAACGAACGGTTGTCCGTTTGTTCGATCAGGCCGTTGAGGGCGGGGATCAAGGGGATGCCGGCTCCGAGCAGGGTGGCCAGTTGCCGGGTGGCGATATGCACTTCCTGCTGCTTGATGCTCTTTCCCAGGGTCAGCTGCTTTGAGAACAGGGACGTTTTTATGGTGGAGGGCTTGCTTGAGGTTTCCTTGAGATCCACCGGATAATGGCCAAGTCCGCGAATTTTTTGCCGTGCTGCGGTCAATGAATCCGCGTCAATGACTCCTTTCAGCTTTTTACCCGAACTGGTCAGGGCTGTATATTCATAGACTGGCATCTGCGGACTTCACCTTACGGGAGAAAGGGAAAAGAGGTATCCCTTTGCACCTGCTGTGGGTTATGCTAATATGAAAAGCTTGAGAGCGACGGGATGAGCTGGCCATGCTTTCTCCTCCAAGCCCCTGTTTTCAGATGAGGCGCTTCCCCGCTTGTCCATCCAGGCAGTGGGAGACACAGGTGGCGCAGTTACTGGCGGTCTGGCCCCGTTGGCAGAAGTTGGCAAAACCGGTGATCAGATCCTTGCCGCCCCGGGGGCAGACTTCTAAAAATTTGATAAAGTCGACCATACGGTTAATGATTTCCGGCGGTGCGGTGTGTTCGATCTTGCATGCGCCTTCTTCGGCAAGAGCTTCCTCAATGGCAAGAACGTCGGTGAAAAACTGCTTCAGCGAGTTGTGCCGGCGGATGACATCCTCTGCGATTTCGCGACCTTCGTTGGTCAGGGTGATGACTTCATAGGGTGCGTAATTGATCAATCCTCTCCGCGACAGGGCTCGTAGGGCCTCGGTGACCGAAGCGCCGCTCACGGCGAGGCGGGCGGTGATGTCCTTGCCTCGGGCCACCTGTTTCTCGGTGATGATATGGTATATGGCCTCGATATAGTCTTCTAGGCTGGCGCTGAGATGTTGCGGATCAGTCATCTTGAAACTCCCGTTTGCTTATTTTTACATGTATCTTCAGCACGATACATTCTTATGCCCTGGGCGTCAAGGAGAATGTCGCCGCTCGCGTTCGGCTCTTAAACGGTAAAATAAACCATGTTGCAGGAACTTCGAGTACAAAATTTAGCCCTGATCGACGCCCTTCATCTCGATCTTTCGACCCAGAAAACCGGGCTGATCGTTCTGACCGGTGAGACCGGCGCCGGGAAATCGATCATCTTGCAGGCCATCAATCTGCTGACCGGTGGAAGAGGTGCAGCCTCCTGGGTGCGCAACGACTGCGAGCAGGCCGGGATTGAAGCTGTGTTCGCCATCCGCCCCGATCATACCGAAATGAATAGTTTGCTCAGTGAGCACTCCCTCAAGGATGGGATGACGTGCATTGTCCGTCGTGTCCTGACCCGGGAAGGGCGATCCAGGGCGTATGTCAACGATCAATCGGTCACCACC